>NZ_CP058561.1:2813037-3125596 GCF_018141425.1 Vallitalea guaymasensis | reverse complement strand
GTTTTAGCATTGATTTCAGGATTGGATAAGAATTCTAATACCTTCCATACTTCATCTTTGTATTTAGAATTTGCACCCATTGCTATATGCCATCCTCCCATAGATGCTCCAGATTTCTTAGTTCCCACAGGATTAGTTATTAGTTCATATTCAAGATCTTTTGCTTCAATAAGTATTGGATCATGGAAATGCCAAGGTCCAAATACAAACATACCAACTTTACCTTGTGCAAATGATGAAGTTATCTTTGTACCATCATAACTTACAAAATCTTCTGGTTGATACTTGGACATTTCCTTAGCCCACACAAGAAAATCTTTAGCTCCTTGAGTGTTTATTTCTTGAACATAAGAATCACCATCTTGTATATATAGATGCGATCCATTTCCTAGTAACCATTGTCCCAAATCATAAGTTGGGTACCACATATTACCAAAATCCATTATCATACCAAATTGGTCATTCTTACCATCACCATCTGTATCTTTTGTCAATACTTTTGCCGCTTGTAACATATCTTCTATAGTTTTTGGAGCTTCAAGACCAGCTTCATCAAATAATTTTTTATTGATTGCAAGTACTCTAGTATCAGTTTCATAAGGCATAGCATATTGAGAACCTTTATACTGAGCTGAATCAGAGAAAGATGTATTATAATCATTTTTCAAATCAATATCCGAATTTTTAATATATTCATCTAGATTGGCTATAATTCCTGCATCAGCGAATGTCCCAACTGATGGATGATTAGTATAAATAATATCGTATACTACATTACCAGTGTGAGCTGTAACTATTTTTTTATCTAGTTCACTAAAAGGTACCGTTTCTATTTCTACTTTAATATTAGGATTATCAGGATAAAATTCTTCTTCCAAAGCTTTATTGATAAATTTTTCTTCTTCACCTTCTGTTGTCATAATAAATTTAAGTACAATGTTTTTTTCTGTTTTTTTATCAGCAGAAGTACTTGTACCTGATTTCTTATCATTATCTGAAGCAGGTGTATCTTCTTTTGAACATCCCATAAGTGAAGTCAATATCAGTGTTACTATCATAACCATCATAACTATCTTTTTCATAAATATTATCCTCCTTTTTACTCAATTACACCAATAAAAATTATGGCGTATTAAGATTATATCTAATTATATCCATAATATACACAAAAAAAAATGCACACATCTTTAGATTTTGTGCACTTTTATTATATGATCTAATAATTCGCATCTCTATATTCTATAGGAGTGCATTTTTCTACCTTTTTAAATATTCTACTGAAATACCTATAATTAGGATATCCTACTAATTGTGATATTTCATAGACCTTGAGATTGGAATTTCTCAATAATTTTTTTGCTTCTTCTAATCGAATATTAATAAGATACTTGGAAAATGATATGTTCATCTCTTCCTTAAACAATTTACTTAGATAACAAGGATTAAGCATAACATGTTCACTTACCATATCTAATGACAGATCAATACTATAATTACTTTTGATATACGCTACTACATCTTTAATAACTTGTCTCTCTCCTTCATTAATTGTAACTGAGAAAGTTTCAAATGCATCCATATAACTTTTATATATTTTGTCATAATTGCAATAACTTTTTCCAACTCCAATGGTAATGGATTGATTGTATTTTTCTGATATATGATTACATATGGAAACTAAGGTAAGAAAAATCTGTTTGTAAAAATCATTTTGTTTGTTCTCATTTTGAGAAGCAACAATGACTACCTGATCAGTTTTATATTGGATGATTTCAATATCTTCTATATCTTCTAATTGTTTTTTGCATATTTGATATAAGGTTACAAAAGTATCATTCACTCTATTTATTTTCAAAATATAAACCTTAATTAATTCTTTGGTAATTTGAATATCAAGAGTACTGAATTCACCTCTTAATTCTTCATGTATATATGGACTACCCGAAAATATGTTACAGAAAAGTTCCTGTCTTAGATAAGGAATACTCTTTTTGAAATGATTTTCTATAGAAATATTTTTTTCTTTATTTTCTTCTTTTTCCTTAATAACTCCTATGCATTTTTCAACTGCTTTTATTAAAATTTTCTCTTTTATTGGTTTGAGTATATAATCTGATACTCCATAGCGTAAAGCTTTTCTAGCAAATTCAAATTCATCATATCCAGTAATTATTATGACTTGAATATTGGGATATTTTTCATTGATTTTTCTTGATAAACTTAATCCATCAAGATAATCCATTTTTATATCTGAAATAACAATATCAACTTCACTACAATCAATGATGCTAAGTGCTTCATGTCCATCTTCAGCTTCGCCAACAATATTTACACCTATTTTATCCCAATCAATTGTTTTAATTAATCCCTCTCTTATCCATATAGAATCATCAACAATAAGTACATTATAGGTTCTCATTCTTTATAGTTCCCCCTGTCAACAAATCAGTGATTTGCTTAGTTATCTTAATACTAACACAAGTTCCTTCTTGTTCTTGGCTTTCAATATATAAACCGCAGTCTCTTCCATACATATGAATTATCTGTTGATTAATATTTTGTAATGCAAAATTACCATCGGTATTAAAATCACCTATCTTGAATTCCCTATTTATTTTGTTCAATCTATCTTCTGAAATTCCAACTCCGTTGTCCCATACTTTTAATATGATATATTCTCCCTCAATATTTCCTTTTATATTAAGCACCTTATGGTCTTTCTTGTTATTAAATCCATGAATTATTGCATTTTCAACAATAGGTTGTAGAACAAGTTTGGGGATATTATAACTTAATATTTCTTCTTTAACATCAATACTATAAGTAAAATTTTTCCTGAAATTATTTTTTTGTATTACAAGATAATGATTTATCAACGCTAATGCTTCCGAAATCTTAACTATATTTTTACCTTTGCTAAGAACCAATCTATAAAAATTAGCAAGACTGAAAATAATATCACAAGCATCTTCACCATTGTTAGTCTTAACCATCCAATGAAGTACATCAAGAGTATTATATAAAAAATGTGGATTAATTTGATTTTGTAATGCTTTCATTTCAGCTTCTTTCTTTAATAAACTCTGTATATACACCTCATTAATCAAGTTTTGAATCTTTCTAACCATTGTATTATAGCTTCTATATAAAATACCAAATTCATCTTTTCTATTATTATTCAGATTAGTGGTAAACTGCCCACTTCCTGCTAATTCCATAGCTTTTTTGAGTTTTCCAATAGGACTATAAATACTTTTAGATATAATTAGAATTCCTATAATATCAACAATAAAAACTATTAATGATATAATTATTGCAAGCCCAATTATTTTACTGGCTCCAGGGTATATTCCTTCTATAGGTATTAATGCTACGTACTTCCAATTCAAATATTTAGATGTAGTAGATACAACTAAATACTCCGTATTATCAATTTTTTTTACAAATCCATTTTGACTTTTGGAAAAATCATTTTTAGAAAATCCAATAGTCTCTATACTCTTTTTAATTAAAGTCAAATCTTCATGAGAAATAAAATTCAACTTATCATCTAAGAGGAATTTGTATCCTCCATCTCTTATATTAATATTTTCCAACATATTATGTATTGCTCTTTCATTTACATTCAAATATACATCGATTATGTTATTATTACCATCTTTTATGGTTTTCTTAGATGATAAATAGTATTTGTCTCTTGCACCAAAAGGATCTTCTCTAAGTACCCAAGGCATTGCTTCTTCGTTGGGTGCACTCCACTTTTCCCATTCTATATCTAGATCTTCAACATATAAGAAACCTTTTCTATTAGACGCAAACAAACATTCATCATTATAGTCGTATAGATAGATACTTTCTAATGATGTCTCCATAATTACATTTCTTGATAATACTCTATTGATATATACCATTTTTTCATAATCCTTATAACTTTGCCCCACTGTTAAATCTTCTGAAAGAATATCTAACAGCTTATCATCCAATAACAAATCTATAGAGGAATATTCCACAAGTTCAAGTGTTAAATCAATCTTTTTGGAAGCTTCTTTTAATTGATTTGATACAGATTTTTTAGTCTCTTCTTTTATTAAGTTAACAGAAGACCTTACTAATATTAATTCTATAATGCACGTAGGAATAACAACCAACATTATAGATAATATAATCAACTTGTATTTAATTGTACGTAGAACATGAATATTTTTCAATCCAATCTCTCCCTCTTCAACTAATTTTAAAGGGCAACAAATAAATTTTATCTATAGATATTGATAATTATACATTTCTTTATAACTTGAAAATTTTTTAGAGGAAACTCTATGAATAATAATGCATTTGATAAATTGTTACATTCATAACCATTATGAATTCAATCTTATTATCTTGTGTTGAATACTTATTTGTAGATAGATATGATGGTTGTATAATTAATTATAGTTACTTTTATAATTTTTTTCAATCATTTTTTTATGGTAACGCAGACTTTATAGCGATAGCTAATGTTCATATTATACCATAATAAAAGCTGATTCCTGTAAAATACAGATATCAGCTTTTAGTTGCATAATCCTTATTAAAGAAAATATTAAGGCTTTAATATTAAGCTTCTACTCCATACACTTCAATCTGTGTAAGTGCTGGGAATGGTGATGGGTCATCAGCTTTCTTCAAATCTTTTAAAACTAACCATTTGATTTTCTTTTGTTCAATATTTATTATATGTGGTTTGTAGCTTTTTTCAAGATCCCAAACCAATTCTGAATCGTCAGAGAAAACAATCTTCACTTGTTCCCACCAGTTGTCATGTGGAAAATCGCTTCTTGTGTATAATACGATTTTATCAACTGCTACTAATCTTCCAAAATCCAGTTTCATCTCAGCATCATCCTGCATATTTATACCCCATGATTGATAAGGCCAAGGACCATGAGATCTGTTTTCACAAACACCATCAATTGCATTTCTTGCTGCAAAAACTGCTTCTCCTCTTGTCTCTACATTTGCCTTTGCATGAGGATATAGTCCTTCAATACCATTTTGGTCAATAACATTTTTAGCAAGATTCTTATATCCAGCTATTTCTTCCTTTGTAGCTAGTCTCAAATGTAGTAGATGAATATTTCCGCTAAATACTTTTGGTGAAAAATTAGTTCTTTTTTCTCCAGATGGCACATTATAAACTACTTCATTTTCTGTAAAATACACAAAAGCTTCGCCAAGTGCATCATCAATTTGTGCTATAAAATATTGATTCTTTTCGCTTGACTTGAATACGATTTTGTCTCCTTCTTTATATGTATCTTGATAAACTAAATATACTTCATCAGTATTACTACACTCTGCTAACTTATTTCCTGCTTGATCCAATACTTCTATTGATAGATTAATCATAAGTTCCTCCTATAATATATAAATTCATAGTATATATTATATCAATATTTATAAAAATTTCAAACTGAAATTATAAACTATATGGCAAGTAGTTAATTTTCTACCACAAAAAACAAAAAACTATACTCCTATTACAGAAATCCTTTCATAACTTCTCCAATAGGCTCATTGATAACCAAATCTGCATAACTATCATAGGAAGTTTCCTCTTTATTGATAAGAACAAGATATTTTCCATTGAAATACTGTATCAGTGAAGCAGCTGGATAAACTACCAATGATGTACCCCCGATAATCAATACTTCTGCACTACTAACATATTCCACAGCTTTTTTAAGAATTAATCCATCCAATCCCTCTTCATAGAGAACCACATCAGGTTTGACAATATCTCCACATTTTGTACATCTAGGAACATCATTACTATCTAAGATGAAATCAATATCATAAGCTTCTCCACATGACATACAATAATTTCTGTAGACCGATCCATGTAATTCAACAACTTCTTTACTTCCTGCCATCTGATGTAGATTATCTATATTCTGAGTCACTACAGCTTTCAATTTTCCTCTTTCCTCTAACTTAGCTAACGCTTTATGAGCGTTATTAGGCTTGGCATCTGTATATATAAGATTCTCCTTGTAATACTCATAAAAAATCTTAGGGTTTTTCATAAAAAAAGTATGGCTTATTATAGTCTCTGGACGATAATGATATTTTTGAACTGCTTTATACAACCCTTTTTCAGAACGAAAGTCTGGTATATCACTTTCAGTTGAAACACCAGCACCCCCAAAAAATACTATATTATTACTTGAATCTATTATATCCTTTAATCTATTTAACATAAAATCACCCCTAAATATTATTGAACATGTTAAAAGGATACTCCTTACTTGGTTTTAGTTCATATTTACAGATCTTATTCTCTTTCGGATGTTTGAATGAAATGAATCCAGCCCACAATGCAATTTGTGTCCATTTCTTCATTTTCATAAAAGTTTCATTGTATTTATTATCTCCCCATATGGGTATATCAGCATTAGAAAGTTGAACACGTATCTGATGATGTCTTCCAGTTTTGAGATTAATCTTCATTAGACTCAAATTACCATATTCTTCAGTTTCAATGGTTTCTATTAGTTCATATTCTAAAATAGCTTCTTTGGCATCTTTTACGTTTTTAGCAACTACTTTAGATATATTATTTCTACCATTCTTTTTAAGGTAATCTCTTAATTCTCCTTTATCCTTGCTAGGCTTGCCACAGACTACAGTATAATAGTGTTTATCAAATCTTTTGGACCTAATTTCTTCTGATAATCTAGTATTGGCATATTTTGTCTTGGCAAACACCATCAAGCCGCCTACTGGACGATCAAGTCTATGAATTAAACCAATATATGGGTTTTTAAAATTATATTGTTTAATCAAATATTCTTTCAATAACGTTAACATATCCTTATCTCCAGTCTTGTCCTTTTGTGAAGGAATTTTTGGAGGTTTTTTTGCAACAATTATATGTGTATCTTCATATATTATCTCTAATTCCATTTTAGTCTCCTATTATTTTATATAAAATTTTATTAAATAACTTATTACTTTTTTCAGTAATAGAATACACTATCCTTTTATAAATGTTTCCATATACTAGTATAATCCATTATTGACCCAATATCCATAGTTAGATTTGCAGCTAATTGGTTAAGAATATTTTATATGGAAATAGCAATACTAAATATATCATTATATTAAATACTATAGAGGTGATATCTTGGATAATTTTATACCAGCAAAAGTACTTTATGAAGAGAAAATTCTAGAATATGAATTAGGGAAAACCCTTTACGAGCGTTATAAAAACATGAATATAGAAATGATACCCATAGAAAAACATCATGATGTAGAATTCATAAAAAAAGCACCTGATGAAAAATTTGTTGAGTTCAAAAAATATCTGGTTCTTGGTATTAGAAAAAGTTTACAGTTAACTCCTAATAAACTATCTGCAGATTTCATTGTTCCTTTTACATCTTCAGGCTGCTCCGCTATGTGTACATATTGCTACCTGGTATGTAACTTCTTCAAAGGTTCTTATCTACGCATATTCGTTAATAGAGAAGCAATGATTAATTCAGTCAAAAGGAAAATTAAACAAGTAGGCGAAAGAAAAATATATGAAATAGGTTCAACTAGTGATATGGTTCTTGAAAATACCATTACAGGTAATTTGAGATGGGCTATAGAAGAGTTTGGCAAACTAGATAATGCAACTTGCACCTTTGCCACAAAATTTGCTATGGTTGATTATCTTCTTGATGCTGACCATAATGGAAATACTCAGATGAGGATTAGTGTCAATCCAGATTATATTATTAGAAAAGTTGAAATAGGCACTTCTAAACTTGAAGATAGAATAGATGCCGCAAACAAGATGTTTAATGCAGGATACAGAGTTGGTGTCAATATAGCACCTATAATCCTTTTGGATAATTGGCAGGAGATGTATAGAGAATTGTTGGAATCATTGTCCAAAAAACTTGATGACAAGCTAAAAGATCAATTGTTCTTTGAACTTATCTTCATGACTTATGGATATGCCAATGATACCATTAACAGCGCCGCTCTAAAGGGTGTTCTTAATGTATTTGATAGATCAAAAATGTGTCCAAAAGGACGTGGTAAGTTCTGTTATGACCTAGATATTAGAGAAGATGCCGCCAGATATTTTAAAGACCTGATTGCTCACTATTTCCCTAATGCCACAATAAGTTATATTGTATAAATGATAATCATCACTTCTAGTATGTTTTAGAGATTAACATACATTACATTATTAAACAAAATTCAACGTCAATCTACTGATTGACGCTAATTAATTTATTTACTCATTCAATTATCAAACAGGGAAATCAGTAATCAATGGAACTAATTCTGCATGTCTAAAAGTATTGCCAGATATAGGCGTAACTGTATTTAGTGTAGTATCTACAGCTTCCGTTCTAACAGTCACCCAACAATAAACACCCTCGACTATATCGAATAACTGAACTTCACATTGATTATTTGTATTGTCACTTCTTGATATAGAATACTCAATATCTACACATTGATTTGGTAAAATATTTATCGGCATTGTTGTACCACCTTGTGGAATTACAGTATTTCTTGCGTTATTATTTCCATATTCATATACTCTTATAATTACATCTTTAGCTAGATTAGTATTGTTTAATATCTTAATTATTACACTAGCTGGCATTTGTGAACTTTGAGAGATAAAAAATGGACCTGTTGTTAAATCATCTGTTGTTGTTAAAATATTCTCAATATTACTCACTTCATATTTTATTTCTTCCAATCCATATGTTGCACTTAATACCGCTTCTTCTATTGCTGCTATTTCAGTTTTTACTTCGTATAGACCAAATATAGGACTTTGAATATCATTAATTATATCAATTACTTCAGCCTTGATTTCAAATAATCCATATGCTGGGTTTAGAACAGTTTCTTCTATGATATTTACTTCACTCTTTATCTCTTCCAATCCATACGTTGCACTTAATACTGTCTCTTCTATTATACTTACTTCATTCTTGATTTCCTCTAATCCATACATCGGATTTAATACTGTTTCTTCTATGACATTTACTTCACTCTTTATTTCTTCTAATCCATACATCGGATTTAATACTGTTTCTTCTATGATATTTACTTCGCTCTTTATCTCTTCCAATCCATACGTTGCACTTAGTACGGTCTCTTCTATTATATTTACTTCGCTCTTTATCTCTTCTAATCCATACGTTGCACTTAATACTGTCTCTTCTATTATACTTACTTCATTCTTGATTTCCTCTAATCCATACATCGGATTTAATACTGTTTCTTCTATGATATTTACTTCGCTCTTTATTTCTTCTAATCCATAGGTTGCGCTTAGTACTGTCTCTTCTATAACACTTACTTCACTCTTTATTTCTTCTAATCCATACATCGGATTTAACACTGTTTCTTCTATGATATTTACTTCGCTCTTTATCTCTTCTAATCCATAGGTTGCGCTTAGTACTGTCTCTTCTATAACACTTACTTCACTCTTTATTTCTTCTAATCCATACATCGGATTTAATACTGTTTCTTCTATTATATTTACTTCGCTCTTTATCTCTTCCAATCCATACGTTGCACTTAGTACGGTCTCTTCTATTATATTTACTTCACTCTTTATTTCTTCTAATCCATACATCGGATTTAATACTGTTTCTTCTATGACATTTACTTCACTCTTTATTTCTTCTAATCCATACATCGGATTTAATACTGTTTCTTCTATGATATTTACTTCGCTCTTTATCTCTTCTAATCCATACGTTGCACTTAATACTGTCTCTTCTATTATACTTACTTCACTCTTAATTTCCTCTAATCCATACATCGGATTTAATACTGTTTCTTCTATGATATTTACTTCGCTCTTTATTTCTTCTAATCCATAGGTTGCACTTAGTACGGTCTCTTCTATTATATTTACTTCACTCTTTATTTCTTCTAATCCATACGTTGCACTCAACACAGTCTCTTCTATGACATTTACTTCACTCTTAATTTCCTCTAATCCATACATCGGATTTAATACTGTTTCTTCTATGATATTTACTTCGCTCTTTATCTCTTCTAATCCATACGTTGCACTCAACACGGTCTCTTCTATGACATTTACTTCACTCTTTATTTCTTCTAATCCATACATCGGATTTAATACTGTTTCTTCTATTATATTTACTTCGCTCTTTATTTCTTCTAATCCATAGGTTGCACTTAGTACGGTCTCTTCTATTATATTTACTTCACTCTTTATTTCTTCTAATCCATACGTTGCACTCAACACTGTCTCTTCTATGACATTTACTTCACTCTTAATTTCCTCTAATCCATACATCGGATTTAATACTGTTTCTTCTATGATATTTACTTCACTCTTTATTTCTTCTAATCCATATATCGGACTCAACACTATTTCTTCTATTACATTTACTTCGCTTTTAATCTCTTCCAACCCGTACGTTGCACTCAACACTGTCTCTTCTATCGTTTTGACTTCACTCTTTATTTCTTCTAATCCATACGTTGGACTCAACACTATTTCTTCTATTACATTTACTTCGCTTTTAATCTCTTCCAACCCGTACGTTGGGCTCAACACTGTCTCTTCTATGACACTTACTTCACTCTTTATCTCTTCTAATCCGTACGTTGCACTCAACACTGTCTCTTCTATGACACTTACTTCACTCTTTATTTCTTCTAATCCATACGTTGGACTCAACACGGTCTCTTCTATTATACTTACTTCACTCTTTATCTCTTCCAATCCATAAGTTGCACTCAACACTGTCTCTTCTATCGTTTTGACTTCACTCTTTATTTCTTCTAATCCATACGTTGGACTCAACACTATTTCTTCTATTACATTTACTTCGCTTTTAATCTCTTCCAACCCGTACGTTGGGCTCAACACTGTCTCTTCTATGACACTTACTTCACTCTTTATCTCTTCTAATCCGTACGTTGCACTCAACACTGTCTCTTCTATGACACTTACTTCACTCTTTATTTCTTCTAATCCATACGTTGGACTCAACACGGTCTCTTCTATTATACTTACTTCACTCTTTATCTCTTCTAATCCATAGGTTGGACTCAGGACTATTTCTTCTATTACACTTACTTCGCTTTTAATCTCTTCCAACCCATACGTTGCACTTAGTACGGTCTCTTCTATTATATTTACTTCACTCTTTATTTCTTCTAATCCATAAGTTGCACTCAACACAGTCTCTTCTATCGTTTTGACTTCACTCTTTATTTCTTCTAATCCATAGGTTGGACTCAACACGGTCTCTTCTATTATACTTACTTCACTCTTTATCTCTTCTAATCCATACGTTGGACTCAACACTATTTCTTCTATTACATTTACTTCGCTTTTAATCTCTTCCAACCCATACGTTGCACTTAGTACGGTCTCTTCTATTATATTTACTTCACTCTTTATTTCTTCTAATCCATAAGTTGCACTCAACACAGTCTCTTCTATCGTTTTGACTTCACTCTTTATTTCTTCTAATCCATACATCGGATTTAATACTGTTTCTTCTATGATATTTACTTCGCTCTTTATTTCTTCTAATCCATACATCGGATTTAACACTGTTTCTTCTATGATATTTACTTCACTCTTTATTTCTTCTAATCCATAAGTTGCACTCAACACAGTCTCTTCTATCGTTTTGACTTCACTCTTTATTTCTTCTAATCCATACGTTGGACTCAACACGGTCTCTTCTATGACACTTACTTCACTCTTTATCTCTTCTAATCCATAGGTTGGACTCAGGACTATTTCTTCTATTACACTTACTTCGCTTTTAATCTCTTCCAACCCATACGTTGCACTTAGTACGGTCTCTTCTATTATATTTACTTCACTCTTTATTTCTTCTAATCCATACGTTGGACTCAACACGGTCTCTTCTATTATACTTACTTCACTCTTTATCTCTTCTAATCCATACGTTGGACTCAACACGGTCTCTTCTATCGTTTTGACTTCACTCTTTATCTCTTCTAATCCATACGTTGGACTCAACACTATTTCTTCTATTACATTTACTTCGCTTTTAATCTCTTCCAACCCGTACGTTGGGCTCAACACTGTCTCTTCTATGACACTTACTTCACTCTTTATCTCTTCTAATCCATAGGTTGGACTCAGGACTATTTCTTCTATTACACTTACTTCGCTTTTAATCTCTTCCAACCCATACGTTGGACTCAACACTGTGTCTTCTATGGTTCTTACTTCATTCTTAATTTCCTTTAATCCATATTTAGGATTTAATACAGATTTTTCTATTGCTTTTACTTCTTTTTTTATTTCCTTCAATCCATATTTGGGATTCAATACAGCTTCCTCTATTGTATTAACTCCACTCTTAATTTCTTCTAAATCGCATATAATTCTATCAACTGATTTTTCAATATAATATACTTCTTTTTTTATCTCTTTTAATCCATATTTTGGATTAATTAACTTACAATAAACTTTTTTGAGTCTTTTATTAATCTTATATGATATTTCTTCAATATTAGCGACTTCTATTTTAATTTCTTTCAATCCAAAACAGGGATTTCTTAGTAATTTATCTATTCTACTTATTTTTCTTTCTATTTCGCTTAAACTACATTGATCATTTTTTACCCATATAACTTCTTCTATTTCATCAAGATCAGTTTCTGGGAAATACAATAGTTCTTGAATACATCTAATCTCTTTTAATATTTCCTTAAAAATACATATTATTTGGCTATTATCCGAACAATCCAATGATTTAGAACGTGGATTATAATACCGCAAATCTTTCACAATATTTCTCTCCTTCTAACTCTATTAAACAATTTAATTCTTCAATCGTATTTAATGTTAACATTTCAGATGTATCACTACTTACCCATATATTTATCATCTATTACTTGTGTCCACATATTGTTATGACTAAATTTCATTGAATTATACATTCCTTTAAACTTAGAATAAACATCATAGTTATGTGGAAAATATATCTTTAACCCTCTTCTTTCTCTTTCAATGATATTAGAATCAGGTTCTAAAATAATTTTGTCTAGAATATATTTAATAACTTTATTGCATTTATTTATATCTGAATCCATTAAAATATCATTATTACATAAATCTATTAATGGAATAAAATCTAATGCTTGAATGTCATTATTTATATTTTTGTCCTTCATTAATAATAATTGTGAAAAAAGGTCTATAATCTCCTTTAACTTACTGAAATATTCACTTGCTAGAAATACACAAAATATATTATTTTTTTTCATCTCATCATTTATTATTCTTTTCATTGAGTTATAGGATATAAATCCATTCTTAGTTTTATTTAATGAATTAATTATTTCGTTATAGCTCAATCCTTCTTTTGGAGCATTATCCTGTGGAAGGATTACATACTTTACAGCATTTCTACTATTTATTATAATGTCATACCATATTTCAACAGTATCCATAAAACATGTATCCATCACTAAAACATCAATATACCTTTTTATACTTCTTCTTGCTAAATATAGTGTTTTTGCGAATCCTTTGATACCCATAAAAGAAGTCTGTTCACCTGAACAATCTTTCATTAATCCTACGAAACCAGCACTATGACCTGACATAATAACCGCAATATGTCTAGATGGAAACCTATTGCTACCCCAAACAACAAATTTTTTTAGTTCTTCTGGTTGAGCCATACTAATTTTTCCTAGATCCTTCAATAAAATGGCTTTATTATTATCAATAACATATCGTTTGCATTCATTAAAATTCACACCTTTTGGAGAGTGTCCTTCAGAAATTTGAACAATCACATTGACATTCTCAGTTTTAGTAGTAGTCAATATTGATTCAAATTGATTATAGATAAATTCCTGTAAATTATTATTGCCTGCAGCATATATTAGTACGGTCCATTCTTTATATTCAGATATATATTTATTATCCAACAATATTGTTCCTTTCTTGCCTGAGTTTTAATTATTAATTATCACATTTATGATATTTAGATTTACAGCTATAAACATATATATCAATCTACATCTTTATATTCTTGTATCATAATATCATCTAAGCACAATAACGCCTCTAATAAATCTCCTCTAATACCTGATTCTATAATAATTTCTACTTGATTAGAAGTCTCAGATGGATATATGAACATCATATTAATATTTGAATATGAATCTACTGTTCCATCATTATTTATAATAGTTCCTGGAGTCAATCCTTTTGCAATACGTACTCTGAATAGCAACTCTAATGAATCACCCTCTGCCAAGTATGGTATATTCCAAACAACCTGATTAGTTAATAACTGATACATAGCTGTTGTTCCTGATGGTGCAACTATACTTGATGGAATAAATATCAATCCAGTACTTAGACCACCCTGTTTATCGGTAATTTCAATATTATACGCATCTGCTGATCCATCATTGACTATACTTATTCTAAACTCAACTATTTCTCCACCAACTGCATTTGTTGATGTAACATAATTAATTTCACCTCTAGATATATTCCTTTCTCCCTTTTCAATACTAATATGAGGATTCTCAACTCTAACATTTTGTAAATCTGTTTCCATCATTGGAAATCCTGTAGGTGTTGAATTCCAGTTTACACTACCGCTATTAGTCTGAACTTCTGTATAGTCAGGAGCTATAAAAGTTGAACTATCAATTGATGCTCTGAAAGAATATATTAATGTTATGGCTCCAGTAGTAGCATCTACAACAGGTATTGTTGGCCACGTAATAGTTTGACCTACAATAGATTCTGGTGGTACAGGAGAAGGATCATTATCATATGATTGACCAACGGGCAAAATATCTGTAATCCTAACATTGTAAGCTTGTAACCCCTCTGGAACAGTCCAAGTAATTGTATAATTAACTGTGTCACCAATTACTGTTACATTATTATCAACAGTTTTTTCAACCACTGTATCAGCACTAACTAATGTTTCACTATCTGAACGCTCTAAATTAGGATATTGATAATTAGTACCAACAGGGTCAAATGGTTGTGAATACGGAGAAGTAGTTTCAGCATCATTTGTTAGACTAATACCCGGACCAATCCCTGCATCTACGGTCACTTCATAGGTTAATGTAATCTCATCATCAGGTTTTAATTGTATTATTTCCATATTTATTTGATCTGGAGAAGTAAATACAGGTACGTTAAAAATAGGTGTACCTCCTGATGCAATCGCTGATAAACTTAGTGGAACATAAGTTAGTAAATCTGGAATTATATCTGAAAGGCTTACATCAAAGGCATCTACAATTGTTCCATCTATATTTTGAGGATTACTAATAATAATTGAATAAGTGTATGTTTGACCTGGTAATATAGCATTAGGAGAAGGTCCAGCAACATTTTTATCTAAGATTATATTAGGTTCACCAAAGTTTACTAATACTTGATCACGACCACTAAATACCATATTATCCGAATTCATTAATTTCAGCTTAGCTAAATTGTTTTCAGAACCTATGAACTCAATATTTTTCATCTGTACCCTAAATATAACAGTCCATATAGTCATTCCTGGAACACTATTGTCTATTATCCACTCTACTCCTTCAGTTCCAGTAGGTAATGGTCCTGAAATTGGATTAAAAGGATTATATACAATTGAAGTAATTGATGACGCATCTATAACTAATGGGAAAAAATCATCAATTATTACATCTGCCTGTGGCGGATTTGCTGATGCATTATATGTTATCTGAAATTCAACAAAATCACCAGGCGCCATTGCATTTATAGTAGAAGGTTTCAACGTTCCATCTTTATAATAGTAATTCAATAATTCTTTGTCTATCGAAGGCAGCTGAATTACTCCAAAACTCTCTGAACTGTCCGGAGTTTGAGTACCAAAATTAGCATTCTCTCCATTGATATCTACTATATTGGTTAGAGTATCTCCTGCCAAAACAAGCTCTGATGTCGCAAAATAATTGGTATCAACAACAGTAGAAAATGTTATTGTCCCAGATGAAGAAACTACAAGTGTTCCAAAATCCCAAGTAACAGTGGTTTCGCCAGTTAAAGGATCTTTTGGTGAAACAGATGTAGGTGTTGGTGTTGCTGACTGAAATGTCTGCCCATCACCAATTATATCTGCAACTAATACATCATCAACATTATCATATTGGTTAACCCGATAAACAATAGTATAATCAATAATTGTTCCTATCAGCAAATTAATAGGACTTTGACTCTTATTAATTGTTATGTCCATCGCTAATGTAGAAACTTCACTTGAAGCAGGTCCTGAAGTACCAGTTAATGTTACCATATTGTTCATAGGAGTTTGGTGTGGAATTCTACCTCCTGAATTTTCAATGCCTCCAACAGTATAATTATTCCATATAGCTGCATCAAATTTTACAATATTTATTGAATTAGCACTCAAATCAACATTAGTCCATTCAATTGTCACATTGTCTTGTCCCCCAGGAGTGGGATTAATTACTATAGGATTCGGTGGTAGGAGTTGAATAGAATCAGGTCCTACAGCAGTAATTGGTCCAATAAAACGAATCCCATTATCTAAAATATCTAGTATACTTACTGAAGATACGATTCTAGTATTATTTTCAATTACAAATTCGTATTCAAATGGCCATTGTGGACTATCTCCTAGAGGAATTCCGGCTCCTTTGGGTATTTTTTCAGGTGCAATTTTAGTAACTGAGTATTGTAAAGATTTTACACTTGTAGAATCACTTTTAGTATATTGTATATTACCTGGTTCCCCATCGCCTCTAGGCTTTGTATCTACTGTTGCTTCCACAGCAACTGGTGTCAATATTGTATTAAACGGAACAGGCAAACCTGTTTCCCTATAGTTTTCATCAGCTAGTAATATAACCGTAAATTCATAATCTGTTTCATTTGGTGCTAAATCTTTAATATTTAGCCAAGTAAGAGTTATAGTATTGTCAATATTTGTTACTTGAGAAGTTACTGGAATATCCGAATTTACGAAAGATACACCATCTGGTATCGTCATTTGTAAGGTATAATTATACCCCCAATCACTTGGATTATTATTCGATGCAGTAATTATCACCCTTCCTTCTCTACCTATTACTATATTAGTAGGATTAGGTGTAACATCAACAATAAATAAATTTGGATCAAATGCCATTACAATCATTCCTTTTTAAATTTTGTATAATTCATCATAAGTAGCTTATTTTTTACTAATTTAAATGTATTTAAATAATCCCATAGAATCACCTACTATATTCTATGTATTTACATTAGATTAGCTACAACTTGTTCATACACAAATCAAATATTTATTTCATATACTATTTAAAGTAATAGTAGGGTTAAGTGAGGTTACTATGATAACAATTAGTTTATGTATGATTGTGAGAGATGAATCTCTAGTTCTTGACAGATGTTTGGAAAGCATATGTGGTATTGTAGATGAAATTATTATTGTGGATACTGGCTCAAAAGATAATACTAAAGAAATTGCTCATAAATATACAGATAAAATATATGACTTCCAATGGGTTGATAATTTCTCAAAAGCAAGAAATTACTCTTTCTCATTAGCCACTAAAGAATATATTCTCTGGCTAGATGCAGATGATATTATTCTAAAAGAAGATATTGCTAAGTTAAAAGAGATAAAAACGATGTTGAATCCAACCATTGATGTAGTTATGATGAAGTACAATCTTATGATAAAAAATGGTGAACCAACAATGTCCTTCTATAGAGAACGATTATTGAAAAGAACAAGAAATTATAAATGGTTTAGTCCTGTTCATGAATATATAGACTTTAGAGGAGCGAAAACTTTTACTTCGGATGTATGTATTACTCATAAAAAAGAGCATGCAAAATCAGAGAGAAATTTAAAAATATTAGAAAAACAATTTGACAATAACAAAGAACTGTCCCCCAGAAACTGGTTTTATTATGCAAGAGAACTTTATTATCATGGCAAATATGATAAAGCCATTATTTATTATGAAAAATTTTTGAATACAGAAGGAGAATACCTTTCAAACTATATAGATTCTTGCATTGATTTATCTAAAATATATACAGCTAAAAATATGCCAAAAAAAAGTTTTAAAACCTTACTAAGGAGTTTAGAATATGATTTACCTAGAGCAGAAATATGTTGTTATATAGGTTACTATTATAAAAAAAATAATCAATATAATAAAGCAATTTTTTATTTTGATTTAGCTACTAGATTAGTTAAACCAGAAAAGAGATGGGGATTTATCATACATGATTTCTGGGATTTCATACCTTATACAGAATTGAGTATCTGCAACTATAAACTTGGAAATATAAAACAAGCAATTATTAATAATGATATAGCACTTAAGTATAAACCTAAACATACAGTATTACTCAACAACAAGAAATTTTTCAACCAAATTATTTCAAAAAAAAACTACGCTAATGTATCGATCCAATCTTGAATTTACATTATTATTTCTTTAATAGCAATCCATTTATCAACTAATGTAACTACCCAGGATTCTGCATATCTTGGTAATTTTAATGTGAGAGGAAACATATGCTTGGCGATGATATCCTGTTCACGTTTGTTTAATTTAAAATGTCTATTAGCATTTGCAAGGGCAATTCTTGGATGGACAAACCCATGCTTGCCTTCTTTTGGTTTTGTTTCATGCCAATCATAGAGATAAAAATCATGTAATAGTCCTCCCCTAGCACCAGCACGACAGTCAAGATGTAGACGTTTGCATATAATAAAACTCTTATAGGAAACATTTAAACAATGATTCAATGTAGTAACATCTGAGTGTTGTATAAATGTTTCCATTAATTTTACATTTGGATGCTTCAAAATCTCCGAAACACACTCTTTATATTCACTTACATTACCTAAATCTACTAACGATTTGTGTCTTGAATTTCTCAACACCTTCATTAAGAATACTCCTTACGTCAAATTTTAGTGTTCCTGCATTTAATTTTAATAAATCAGGAAAAGCATTAAATATTCTTCTGCATTTTATAATACTCATACGATATTTTTCAAATGGTATTTCAGCGTATTTTCTGATAGCTTCCCTAAGTGATATGACATCTTTAGTTGATAATACTATATCTGTTATAAGATACACTGTAAATATTATTGACATACTTACTATGACACCCTCATTAAAACCTGATAGATAATATGAAATATTAGGATGCAACAGTAATAAAAATACAAAAATGAATACTCCCCAACCAATAGAGAACTTCAAGCAAATATATCCTTTCAGATTAAAAGGTTTATCACTATAATCCCACCATTTCTTGTTGAATATTCTTTCCATTGCGAAACCAGTGAAGAATTCAAGTGTTGTAACTACCAATGTGGATACTAATACAACTATAAATAAATTTAATATGTAATTATTTGTAGTATCCCCTATAATCCTATGCACCATAATTACAGACAATGCTCCTAATCCATATATAGGAATGAAGAAACCTTTTAGGAAACCTCTATTAACAAACTTTCCAGTACATACTGAAACAAAAGAGGTTTCCCATACCCATCCCAAAAAAGAATATATACTAAAGTAAATCATCAATCTACTTATATCAACCATTATCTCAACTCCTTCTTATGTCTTTATAATTAAGCTATAACGTCTATTGAAAAATCACAGATAAAGCATCTAATGAGTCAAGTATATCTTCATTTTTATTAGAATCCAGAGTATATTCAAATGCTACGCCTAGAACACTTCCCAATATCAATCTTGATAAAGTACTGGAAGAAAAATCCTTGAATTCATCTACTATGGAACTGCTTTCGTCAATACATTCTTTTATAACTCCTGACAAATGGTCAAATAGGTCAGATAGCATAAGTTTAAACGAATCAGACCTGAGAGCTAAGCTTGATAAATCGAACAGTATCTTGAAAAGTTCAGGATTTCTTTCTAGTGCTTCTTTTATGAAGTTAAATACATTCGATATTTCCTTTTTGTCTGATTGACTTTTTTTTATCTGTTTTTCTAGTTCCGTTGTATATTTACCAATCATTCGTTTGATTATCTCTTGCAATAACTTCTTTTTGCTTCCAAAATAATAATGTAATTGACTAAGTGCAACATTAGCTTCTTTTGCTATGTCTCTCAATGATATATTGGCATAGCCTTTTTCTGAAACACATTTATACGCCGCATCAAGAATTAATTCTGACTGATTAGTTTTACTACTCATCATATACAATCCTCTCCAAATAATTCGGACGACCGTCCTATATTAATTATAATATCCTAATATCTTAGATGTGTCAAATTAAAAAATGGCTACTATTTTTTAATCTTTCTCAATTTCCTGTATATCCTCAAGCATCCATTCAAATGCAGGAATTGATGTCTTGAAAAAGGCATGAGCATCAAGCCCCTATAATTTTTCTTACACCAATAATCCACAAGCCAAAACGCTTTTTCATCGGTAGATACGGAATTCAATGCTATGAGCTTTTCCTTTCTTTCCTCACTAACCTTGGTTCTACTTTCTTTCAGTGTCATATTTTCAATTAACTTATTAGTGTTTTGGAAAACATCTGTTATATAATTTTTTAATTCATCTATATTCAATTGCTTCGAAAATTCCACTAACTGCTCTCTAGGTATTTCATTACCTGTTGTGGATATAGGCGATTGTATCCTTTTTTGATAATCATTTTTATAGAAAATCTGTTCCTGATCCAATATCAATGTATTTGAAGGAATATCTTCAATCCTGGTCAAATGATATAAGAAGTAAGCTATTGTCTTATCTTTTGCCAAAGGCATCAAAGAATATTCTTCATCCTTGACATTATCAAAAATGAATTGATATATTTCCCATAATTCCTTTCTAAATTCTAACAGGTGTTTTATACCTATTTCATATTCGTCTTTTCTCTTGATTGCACTTTGAAACTCTTTGAAAAGTAACGATAGTTCAGCTTTCTCTTTCATTATTTATCATCTCCGTCTTTCTTAAATATGCTTTAGACATTCTATGTATCTAGACGTTACAGCATAATCTTCTGATTTTAACATATCCAATATCTCCAATATTTTAGTTACGTTCTTATTTTCTCCCCTCATTGTATATTTTATAGTCAGGTGGAACATTTTTCTTGCTTCCTTTTCCAATCTTATAAATTCATCTACTATGTGATTGATTTCAGAGGAATCACTTGCATAGTTCTCACTTACAAATTCAGACTGTATCTTCATATAATGAAATCTATCCTTGATTAGCAAAAATGGTCTCATGTCAAAATGGTAATAGAAATTATTGGATACTATATATTCTATATATATATCACATAAATCATAAATTGCATAGCCATAATATAAATTTTTTATGTAATCTTTATTACCGTTATTATCTCTTTTATCAAGATAATTCTGTAATCCAACTATTAATCTGTTGATTGTAAATCTGTCCCTATACTCAGTATAACTATGAAGAAGATGTACATCCTTAAGCCATTGCATCTTTTCTTTACTCAAACTATCTTCATCCAATTCTCTCTGGAGTTTATAGAATGCTGCCTTCAACTCATCATAGGATACTGTTTGATATGAGTACTTATCATTGGAAAAAGCAAAAAACTCAGAACAATAAAAAACTCTCTCATCGTCATTATATCCGTATATAAAAATGTGATGATATACTGGTTTCTTCTTATAATTTATGTAATTACTTATTTCAGATGTTTCAATTGGAAGAAAAACATAAAATTCCTTATCCAATGATTTCTTACAAAATTTTATAAAATCCATGTCCATATCTAGAATAAGATCTATAGGTACTCTTTTTTCTCCTATGCTTGAAAACTGCTCTTTATAATGGCACTCCAATTTCATGACTCCATTATCATATGCACACTTCTCAACGCTAAAGTACATAAAATTTTCGTAAATCTCCTTACATAATTTATCCTGTGCAAGAAGTACAGATATTCGTGTTGAATCAAATGGTTTGTATGTCAAGAAACCATTAGGTGATTTAACTGGTAATACTTTTTTATTCATTACTCTAACCTCTCTCTTTATCATTAATACATTGTATAAATCTATAATTAATACCTTGATTAATTGTATTTACAACCTTTTCCGACAATTCTATAAAAAGTGGTCTCTTTCAAATGAATAGATATTTGTATATTATCAGTAAATTCCTGTCATCTAGATAGCCTTTCATCTCTTCATTGCTTACTATAAACACATCTTATATATGTTGACAACATCTTCTTTTTTAAGTGGAACATAAGCAAAAGTCAGCAAACCATTGCTCACTGCATTTACTGCCATAGACTCGAATTTTTCATCATCAATTCCTAATTCACCAAGTGTCACTGGCATATTACATTCATCAAAAAATTTTCTAGTCATCTCAATAGCTTTTTCAGCTTTTTTATACTTGTCATCCTCATTAAATATGTGCCATACATTCTCAGCGTATTCCACAAATTTGTCCACTGTTTTATCATTTAATATGTAACGCATCCAATTGGTCATCAATACAGCCATTCCTACACCATGAGTAATATCATAGAATGCACTCAACTCATGTTCCATTGGATGACAGGACCATGCTGAAGTCTTTCCAGCACCAGTAAGACCATTGAGTCCAAGTGCTCCTGCCCACATAAGATTGGCTTTGGCTTCATAGTTATCATTTTCCTTTATTGCAATGGGACCATATTTGATACATGTTTTAATGATTCCCTCTGCAATCTTGTCTTGTACAAATGTATCCTTATCCTTTGAAAAATAGCTTTCCATTGCATGGGACATAGTATCTACTACTCCTGCTGCTGTAAGGTCTGCTGACAAAGAATATGTATATACCGGGTCAAGAATTGATACTTCAGGCTGTAGCAAAGGAGAATAAGTACCTATTTTTTCCTCTTCTTCTTCATTATTGATTACTGCACTTCCATTCATCTCAGAACCTGTACCAAAAGATGTCAAAACAGTAATTATCGGAAGTACTATCTTGATTTCTCCTGGGCATATAACCAGATCCCAGGGATCATCTTCATAATAATATCCTGCTGCTATGATTTTAGCACAATCAATTACACTTGCACCTCCAACAGCCAGAACTACATCAATCTTATTGTCCCGTGCGATTTTGATACCCTCTCGTACCATTTTTATCCTTGGATTAGGTGTAATGCCGCCAAACTCAACCACATTACATTTATTCAAGACCTCTACCACCTCAGAGTAGATTCCATTCTTTTTAATTGCACCTTGACCATATACCAACAAAACGTTAGTACCATAATTCGTCACTTCTTTTGATAAGTCTACAATCTTTTCTTTACCGAAATAGACTTTCGTATGTGTGTTAAAAACAAAATTCTTCATATATAACTCCTATCATATTTATTAATCGCATTTCGCCCAAAAATTGCTGAATGCAGTTGGATACTCATTAACATAAGGAATCTTAATGTTAGTTGACCCTTTCTTTTCATTAAACATATCATATTTTTTCCAGCCATTGATATTTGGTGAACCAAAGCATACATGAATGTCCAATGTTGTTAAATCAAATATCATGGAATATAAGGTTCCCAGCCCATCCTCATAATAATGACAACATACCCCATGAGGCAGTTTATTGCTTAGTATTTTTTTGAGAGTATCTTTACTCACATTTGGAATACTCTTATTCATTGTTTCCTGTGCAGCATTATATCTCATAACTGATTGATTCATTTTTGCGACATTATACTTTTTCATGCCTTCTATTGTATAATGATTTGTAGATACTAGATAATCCTCTGCTTTTTTAACTTTCACTTCTCTCTTTCCATTAAAACATGAAACCTCACATAAAACTGCCATCCCCTGTTTATCAGCAATAATGAAATTTGAATTTGAAGATATTGGCATGTTCTTGAGCATATATACTGCATCTTCTGTATTAGTACAATTTTCTATAATACTCCTTATGGCAACCCAGAATCTTACACCATTAACAGATGTCTCAACTCCTGGTGCAGCTGCTGATACAGTTATTGATAATCCATGTTCATTGACCCCTTCGTATCTTCCAAACAGGAAAACTGCAAAGCCTAGATGAGCTGGCTTTCCATTGATTCTGCATATGGATAATTTTTTTTCATCGTCAGGAGTATATTCATAACTTCTTCCAACAAGAACGTGACTATTCTTCGTTATACACGGCAATGCTACGATTTGGCAACAACCATAATTACTCTCAAACAAATTAGTATTTAGTACTATATTATCTGATTTAACCCCGAATGCCTCTGCAAAACCTTCTATCTCATCATTTAGACCAGGGCAATATTCATCATATACTTTTCTGATATACTTTATCTTTTTATTGGAAAGAGGTATATCAGAATCTTTAAAAAGATTATAATAGTATTTGGTATCACCAGGATAATTTTTCAGAGTCTCCCCACGCATTTTACCTACTTCATAGCTGCTTCCTTCAAGTACAATATACTCATAATCTGTGTCTATACTTTTCATTAATTATTCATCTCCATCTTTCCCATCCATCTTAATATGATTATAATTTTCGAAATGTGCGTAATACCTTTACACAGTTTTCCATATCCGATTCATTAGGATTATTAACATCCAGCCGATTTGACATACCACAAATTCTGCGCCTTGTATCTCCTAGTGTGACCCATCTGTTATTGGGACATTTACATAATCTTTCTGGTATATGGTTACGATACCACTCAAAAAGCTCCTCATCCATATTTCTAAGAGTATCTGCCATTGCAGTAATGTTTTTTGAATCATTAAAATATATACACACCAAAAGAGAAGTATAATCCACATAGAAACCGATACAGCTTTTACTCTTATAGATGAATTCCACTTTCCATTTGAAGTCTGATGTAATATTTCTCATTGGTTTAACTCGCATCTTAAGGGGCATCCCTTTTAATGTTTCTGTAAGAATATTTATATTATGTGCTGAGTCTTGTGGCATGGTTTCTTTAATATCTGACATTTCTGGTGCAGGTGAATGATATCTCTTATAATCAAGCCTCATATAATTCATCCATTTATACTTACTTTCAGGAGCCCTGCACAAAACAGCAAGTCCCAAAAACATCTTAGGATATTTTTCACAAGAAAATACATAACCGTCTTCATACTCTTGTCTATCAATTCCACTGCTAAGCAGGATGTCGGCTCTTTCATGGGTTTCTCCACGAACTTTAGCTGTCTCAGCATTCTTTAACACATTTTCATATTTGTTTTTAGATATTTTCAAGGAAAAGGTATCTGTACATATGTCAGCGTAAATTCCTAATTCATATAAAAACCTAAAATAAAATGTTACAGACTGCTGAAACTTATTTCTAAGAGAAGATTCTTTTGCATCCTGATGATGCTGTTTTTCTACCATGAATTTCCCCTTACTTCGTTTATCGCTCTTCATATACTCATCATATTTGGTTGAATCCAATTTGTACTTTTCATTATTATGATACATATCAAAATACAGATTCTTAACATATTGATAGAACTCAGCTTCTCCCTCTAGATAATTCTTAGTATCAATATTATCATTGAATGAGACTTCTACTTCCTTGAATGAAGCCAGCATGTATAACATATGATATATAGATTTTTGTAGGGAGCTTTCATTATTATTTCTTGTAAAATCTTCAAAAAACATCTGTCATATCCTCCTAATCAGACCACTTTTTGGATCAAAACAATGTGTCATATTCTTCTTTTACTTGAAGATCATTCAGTTCTATGCTGCGTTTTGCCAGTAACTCAAGAGTGTCCAAAACCTTATACTCAACCTTATGTTCTTTATTTATCACTGATAATTCTGTACATCCTATTATAATAACCTCTGCACCTTGTTCTATTAAGTCTTCAATAACCAAGTCATACTTTTTGGTATCAGCTGGAATGTCTGATTTTACATTATCATATATTAACTCTGTAACATGGCTCTGCATCCTTTTTGTTGGTACTTTCACATGTATTCCAGCTTTCCCCATTTCTTTTTGAAATAACTGGGAATTAATTGTTCCTTCTGTAGCCATTATTCCCACACAATGTACATTTTTATCAATTAACAGCTTTCTTGTTTCCTTGATGACATTGATAAATTCTACATTAGTTTCTTTTACTATGTCATCATAAAAATGATGTGCGGTAATACATGGCATGGCAAGATTACTTACATTTAATTTTTCTAATTCCTTTGCTATATTTATCAATACTGGAACTGGATTATCATTTGACTTATCCAATATGTATTTAGTTCTATCAGGAATCATTGGCATGTTGAAGATTATCATATTCAAATGTTCCTGATCCATTTTAGCATTAGTCATTTTTACTATTAGTTCCTGAAAATAAGCAGTTGATAACGGTCCTACTCCTCCTATTACTCCTAAAACTTTCGTAATGATACCCTCCCTTACTTTAGTTTAGTTTTTCTCCGATATATGTTACGATATCATTGACTGTAATCATTTTAGGTATATCATCATCATCAATAGTAATCATAAACGTATCTTCAAATTTCAGAATCATGGATATTAAAACCATAGAATTTATTCCTGTATCTACCCTGAGATTAGATTCTTTGTTTATCTCTATATTTTCATCATCTAGATAATCCTCTACAATAGAGATTACTTTTTTTTCTATTTCCATATTTTCCATTTCATTTCCTCCTACAGTGTAGCTTATAGTCTTTTAATTTTTTTAGTAGATGTCTTTGGAAATTCAGTATCCCTCAACTTCACACTACCTACCTGCATATAAACAGGTAATGACCTATTCACATCATTAACTTGGTCTTCAATATATTTTTGTACATCCACAATATTGTTTTCTTTTATAAATAGTTCATCTGGAAAAATAATTGCCTGTATCTGTTCTGTGTTATTCTCTTTCTTAGATACTACTTGTACTTCCTTGATAACTGGGAGAAGCGATAACTTCCCTTCAATCTCTTCAGGACTTACATTCTTACCATTACTCAAGATGATCAGATTTTTGACTCTACCTGTAATATACAGATAGTTATCTTCATCCATCCACCCAATATCACCAGTCTTGAACCATTCTCCTTCAAATGCTTTATTGGTATTTTCTGTATCTTTATAATACCCAAGCATTACATTATCACCTTTTGCAAGTATTTCACCTACCAAGTGACCGTTGACTTTCTCATACCTCTCATCTTCATTTATCTTTACCTGACAACAGGAAACTACACAACCAATTGAATATTTCTTTTTAAAACGGTCTGGATTTGCTGATAATAATGGTGAACATTCCGTAATTCCATAACCTTGTACAATATTAACTCCTATAGCATCAAAAAAATCAATATAAGATTGGTCCAGATAAGCTCCTCCTGAAACTATAAGTTTCAATTCTCCACCGAATTCATCGAGTACACTCTTAAATATTTTTCTGGACAGATTAATTCCTACCTTTTGCAATGCAGTAGAAAGCTTCAACATCTTCTTTAATATCTTCTCTTTATTTTTTTTCTTAGCAGATTCCATAATCGTTCTATGTATGCTCTCAACTACCATAGGTACAGCATATAGGACAGATGGTTTGAAGAGTTTTAGATTCTGGCTCATATATTTTAAGCTGTCATTCAAACAGACTGATGCACCATAATACATCATCAGCAATATATCACATGTCATTTCATAAGTATGATATAGCGGCAATATTGACAAGGATGTATCTCTTTCATCCAAACCAAGTATTCGTTTGGCACTCATTACATCTACTATAATATTTTTTTGGCTTAGCATTACACCTTTACTTTTACCAGTAGTCCCTGATGTAAAAACAATTAGGGCAAGTGCCTCTGCATCAATTTTATTTTTGTCAACTGCATCATCCAAGGATATATCGTATTTTTTAGATAGTGTTGATTCATTTTCTAATACTTGACTATCATTAATACATATGATCTTCTTCAATCCTTTTGAATCACTTTTCTCTATATCTGATAAATATTTTTTATCACAGAAAACAATGTCTACATCAGCACGCTCAAGAAGCTCAAGATATTCTTCTGTACTAAGTAGAATATCTATAGGAACAGCTACCATTCCTGCATACAATACAGATAAATATGAAACTATCCAATCGTATGAAGTCTTTCCTATAATGGCGATATGCTGTTTTGGCAGATCCAAAGAAACTAAAAATTGGGCTTTCTCTTTAACATCCCTCAATAACTCATTATAAGTCTTGCTTATTATCTTGTTTCTTAGCTTATATTTGAATACAGTTTTTTCGCCGTGTTTTTTTGCTGAAAATATCATCAACTCTTTAACAGAACTTAACTTTTCTCCATACTCATAAAAAGGGTTTTTATACGATTTTTTCATATTACCTTCTCTCCATCTATTCATATTTTTTAATAAAAAAGATTTTCCATATCTTCTTCTGTTAATTCAACAGTATCAAAATCAGATAGCAAAAAATTGATATCCTTATTATCTTTTACAACCTGTATCAATTCATCTAAGCAGGTGGTAATGTGATTACAGAATTCATTTATCTGCATCTCACTTAAGATGTTTAAACTACAGCAAAGACTGATTTTTAATTTAGAGTCAACAATTATGGCATTTACCTCTATTGGGTTTTCCATATAATTATCTTCGCTTATATCTACACCTGTTTCGTAATCTGCGTACCCGAACAATTCCTTATCCAGTACAGAGCTGTAATTACCTAGATAATTCATTTTTAATACCGATTTTTTATTAATCCTATTCTGACAGTACCATGAAACAAATGTATTATTCTTACTGTATTCCTTAGCTTTCTTTATTCCATCTTTAATTTTTTTCATTGTAGATTCTATATTCTCGGTTAAATTCTCAATAACAATAGGTGAAATAGCGGTAAACCACCCTATTGTCCTAGATACATCTATCTCATCACTTTCATTTCTTCCGTGCCATTCCATATCGGCGATCAAACAATCACTTGAGATGATTTTATTTAGTGCCATCGTTACAGCTGTCATTACCATGTCCAATTCACTTATCATATTGTTTTCATTAACAAGATTAAGTAACTGGCTTGTCCTATCTTTTGGAAGAATCAATTCTCTTTTTATGCTGTTTTTATATGTAATATTACAATCATACAACTTTATCTGATTTTCATATTTTTCAGTGTTCTCAATATAATCATCTATTAGTTCATTGTCAGTTCTTTTTCCTATGAGATAAGTACTCCAGTCTTTAAAGGATGCAGACTTATAGGATAATTCCATCCTGTTTCCATCTCTAATCTGCTTCAGTAATTTTTCAAAATCCTCAAGTAAGATGCTCCATGAGATACCATCTATAACAATATGATGTGCTGTCACTAATAATATATTATCCTGCTCAGAAATATGAAAACAGCATGCTCTTATTAACAAATCTTTCTCTATTTCAAAACCTGATTTTAATTCTATTCCTTTATCAATAATCATTTCTTTCTGTTGTTCTTCAGTATACTCAGATAAATCATATTGAATGACTTGAAATACATGATTATCATGGGCATCATTATATATGAGCTTTCCAGAGTTTTTATCATAATTCAATCTTAATGAATCATGAAATTTTACTAGATAACTAAAAGCTTTTTCTACCTGTTGGTGACTTATCTTTTTGTTCATCTTTAGAACAATACTTTGATTATAATAATTGTTATCCTTATGGTTCATATTAAAAAACTGTGATAATATGGGAGTAAACTGAACTTCACCATCTACTTGGCTAAGCTCCCTACTACCTATTGCCTTCATGTTCCTTGCAACGTCATTTATTGTTGAACCGGATAAGATATCGGAGGCTTTCAATCTATAGCCTTCTTCAAGCATTTTTGAAGATATTCTTATGGCTTGGACTGAATCTCCACCTATCTCATAAAAATTGTCTATAGGAGATAGTTCCTCTCTTTTCAGGATATTCCTCATTACATCAAGTAATATGTCAACCGATTCACTATGACTTTCAATTCCATCTGTTGCCCTTTCATTTGTGACCTGTACTTGTAAAAGAGAGTTCACGTTTATTTTTCCATTTGTAGTCAATGGTATTTCATCTATTTCTATAAACCAATTAGGAATCATATAATTAGGTAACTTCACTGCTAGATTCTGCCTCAAGTCCTCTACTGTCACAAATGAACGTTTTACATAGTAACAGCATAAACCTTCCATTCCATTATTGTCTTTTCTGCTAATGACAATAGCCTCTTTGACGGCATCGTTTTCAAGTAGAACATTTTTTATTTCATCTAATTCAATACGATGACCATGAATCTTGATCTGCATATCTTTTCTTCCAACATATTCAATGCAGTCTTCTCTAATGAATCTGGCGTGATCTCCTGTTGCATACATCTTTTCTCCATTCTCCAATGGGTTGTCAACAAACTTTTGGGCAGTCAACTCACTTCTATTGATATATCCTGCTGCCAGTCCCTTACCTGAAATATATAATTCACCTATACTGTTGATAGGAACAGGATTCAAGTCATTATCTAAGATATATATTCTAGTATTGGCTGCTGGACTTCCTATTGGAACCACGTGCCCCTTGTCGCTATTCATATCATATTTGTATATCATACATCCAACCGTTGCTTCGCTTGGACCATATTCATTATATATCTCAACATCTCTTCCCAGATTCAATGTTATCCTTTTGGCAAGATTCGTAGTGAGCTGTTCACCACCTACAATCATTCTTTTTATGGAAGAATTCTTATAAATCTTATCTGTCAGTAGAGACATATGTGTAGGAGTTAACTTTATTACCTGCACCTTATTCTCATTCATAATTCTGTGTAACACATATTCATCTTCATCATCTCTATAAATGACGATTTTATTTCCACTTATTAATGGGGTAAAAACCGATGTCATGGTTAGATCAAAGGACAAAGAAGTAAACAAAGGAAATGACCCTTCAGCACCATCTACATACATTTTGTCTGCCCATATTATGTAATTAGCAAGTCCCCTATGTTCTACCATGACACCTTTGGGTTTTCCTGTAGTTCCCGATGTGTATAATATATATGCTATATCATCTATACTGCACATACTATCTATGTTGGAATAATCTTTACTCCAAAACATGCTTTCATAATCTAGATACATTACATCAGCTGAGGATTCTTGTAATTCAAAATCATCCAAATTGGTTAAAATCAAATCCATAGCAGTATCTTCGATTATATACTTTATCCTAGACTCTGGATAATTACTATCAATGGGAATGAAAATTCCTCCCAGCTTCAATATCCCCATTATAGCTATTATGGTCTCCAATGAATGCTCTGTAACTATTCCTACTTTGCTGTTTCTGCCTATTCCTTTTTCCCTTAACCGACCAGCAAGCTGATTTATTTTTTCGTCCAACTGTTCATATGTTAAACACTTATCTCCATCTTCAAGAGCGCCTTTATCACCAGCGATTTTGACCTGTTTTTCGAATAAGTCAATAACTGTTTTATCAATGGAATATGTTTCTGTATTATTGAATTGGTTAACCTGCTTTTCATATTCATCATCGGTTAATAATGAAACCTGCTGTATGCTCAATTCATTATCATTTATTACTTTCTTGATTACACTAATAAGCTGTTTTCCCATTGACTCAATATCACCGTCTTTGAAATCAGTCACTTTATAGTCAATATCTATACCAAGGCTTGAACTCTCATTCCAATCTCTTATGATAACCTGTAGAGAATAATTCTGTTCACCATTAAAGAATTCTCTACTAGATACCTCTAACCCATCTATTTTTTCTAATAGTTTCAAGTTATAATAGTTAAAACAATTATCGTATATCTTTTCACCTTGGGCACCAGTTAATCCTAGATCCTTTACCATTATATTATATGGATATCTATGATTAAAAAAACATGCCATCAATTCATTTCGTACCCTTACTGCCATCTCTTTTATTGTTTCATCATCGTCTATAATAAACCTGAAAGGTACAGAACTCACATACATCCCAAGAGATTTAAAGTCCTTCTTAGAATTTCTTCCCCAAAAAGGAACTCCAATAATTATATCCTTCTTCTGAGTACTCTTTCTTAGATATATCAAGTAGGTAGTCAATAATACAGCATTCATTGAAATCTTATTACATTTACAGTATCCATATAATTCTTCTCTTATAGAATTGTCCAATGTAAATGTCTTTCTTCTGGCTGTTGTTTCTGATGATGATTTATCACTGCTCAAGGAAAGATTACTCATCTTTTCCATCCAGAATGATTTATTTTTATGGTACTGTGCAGATGTCAAATAACGTTTTTCATCATTGATATATCTTTCATAATTAGAACATATATCTTGGTTTTTCACATTTTCAGAAGTTGGATTTTCATATTCTCTGCCTATGCAATCCGTCAATAGCTGGAAAGTCCATCCGTCTGCAATAACATGATGTAATTTTATAAAATATCCATATGCATTATCATTAAGTTTGAAAACTATGAATTTGTATAAAAGGTTGTCTTCTAGAACAAAGGGGATTTCCCCTTGTTTTTGCACCCATACATCCAAATCTTCTTGGGTAGAACAAGATTTACTTAAGTCCACATAGGATATTTCATTTTCTGAATAATTTTTCATTCTATTATAATACTGATAATATTTATCACCATCTCCAGTAATGCGGATATGAAAGATAACATTATTATCCATGAATGAAATAATAGCTTTCTTCAATCTATGGACATCCACACTTCCTTTTATTAAAACATATCCACCTATATTGAACATGACTGAATCGGGATGAAGCATTTGTGTCAGCCATATTCTTTTCTGTGGCAAGGTTAACTCATACAGGCTACCTTCCTTCATGCAGCATTCCTCATTTCTGTATACCATTCATCAAGATTATGATTTTCTTATTATTATTTCACTCAGTCATATCACTTTAATCAGATTAATTTATAGTAATTCTTACTTATCTCATATACAAAATATCCATAATCAAATAAATTATTGACTCAATATACATTTCATTATCTTATATTTTAATTTATTTTAATTTTTTAACATTTTAATTTTATCATTAACAAAATGTTTTTTCAATTTATTTTTGTATATGAGATTTATGTAAACTATAATCTTATTGCTTTTCGCTGATTTTTTTCTTAATATACTCTAATATCTCTGATAGTGTTTCAAATTTTTCATAATCCAAACATTCATCATCAAATTCAATATTAAATATATCTTCCATACCAACAACCATCTTTATATAATATATTGAACTTACACCTAGTTTGCTTAGTGATACATCAAGCACAATGGCATTTTCTTCTAGTTGAAAAATTTCCATAAGTTTGCTTTTGAATTTTTCATCAATAGTCTTATCCATCATTCTCCTCCTATCTCCATAGTAGTCTCAATCCCATCAACACATTTGCTCATAAGCTCTTCAATAAACTGTTTTTCCATTAGATATAGATTTTGGAGTTTTTCCCCTGTCTTCTGTAAAGATTCTGGTTTGAATCTCTTAGTCAGAATATACTTTCCTATCATATTCATCTCTAATCTCCAACCTCGTATTATTTCATTCAAGACACTCATATCCATAAGCTGTCCATTGAAGACAGTATCCAATTGAAATTTTCTGGCATGTTGTGCTTTTAATATGTTATTGATACTAAAATACAGCCTATCTACAGCTTCAGCAAACTTCTGCTCGTCTTTAACCAATTCCTTACATCTGTTAATGAAATTCTGAAGTCTATCAAGCCCCTCCATTACTTCATCTTTGTGGTTTAGCATATGTTTCATCAACATCTTAGCGTATTCTTCATCTGTTTTCCTTGATACTTCCTGTGAAGGTTTGAGGCTAAAATCAATGTATGATGGATATTGTTTATCTCTAATAAAATTCTTCTTGGCACCATCATATACATTGATAATGTCATTGTAGCTCATAGTTCTTTCTGTAAAGTCCAGTATATTCTTATCACTCTGTTCCAGAACATATGCAGACTCTAATTCATCATCATATCCATATATTAGTATTGTGTGTGGCCAATGTTCTTTTTCATAAGTATCCTTACGTATTGAACTGTAATAACAGTCTATCTGTATAATAACCAATCTGCCTTTTTTCAGTGCAGTTTTTATGTTGCTTATGATATTATTGCTGCGAATGATTCTATTAGCCTTCAATCCACATTTATTGAACATAGGAATTAATTTATCCTTAACCAGATATGTTGTATCTATACTTTCATAGTTATCTGAACCATCATAGATGAACACATCATTGCAAAGTATTTCTTTAATACTCTTATTATAAAACTCAAGTACTGGGAATAAGGCACTATAAAAACAGTCTTTGTATATTACATCATTAAATGGCTTTATCCCATCAATATATACTTTTGATTTTTCATTTTGTGCCACATCCTCATTTTTATTATAGTCAAGGAACAGGGCTATATTTTTTCTGAAATTCTCCGTAATACAGTTAAGAGCTTCTTCGTCAATTATCTCTTTGATATAGTTGAAATTAATCCTCAGCTTATTCTCTATAATCAATCCAGTTATATCAAATATGTAATCTAAAAGCATATTTTCATCTATGGTATTACCAAAATCCATATCAGATATTGCAAACAAGTCATGGTTTATATTCTGGTCAAATTCTCCTAGATAATTAAAACGGATATCCGATTCAAAATCCAGCTTTTCTGATATATCATTTTTGGACAAGTATCTTAAAATTCCATAATCAAGTCCACGATTTGGTACTGATTCTATGTTATCAGAGACTTTTTCTATGTATTTGAGGATATCATTTTCATCAATGGATAAATATATAGGATAAACACTGGTGAACCAACCAACAGTTCTTGCAATATTTATGTCGTCATCTATTTCACTTCTACCGTGACCCTCAATATTAACAACAAAATTCTTAAAATCAATGTTATTCTTAAGGGCAAGACCAATACAGCCTAATATTACATAATCCATATTTATAAAAAGCTCACCAGATTTTTGCTGAATTAATTTTGTCTCCTCTTGTGAAAATACTACAGCAAAATCTTTTCTGTCTTTTAATTTAGTCATACATTTATCATGATCATCTTTTTCAGATTTTAGCTTGTCTCCAAGTTTCATCCAATAATCTTGGCTTTGTTTTATTTCTTCTTCATTTACATATTGCATTAATCTATCAACCCACTTATTATAAGGATGGGTTTTATTATTTAATCTCAGTTTTTCTCCATTTAGAAGTTGGTTATAGCCACGTGCAAAATCTTCAAGAATGATACGCCAGGAAAATGCATCAATCAATAGATGATGTATTACCAAGAGAAGATGATCCCCATCTGATTTATGGAAACATGCCCCTCTTATAAGTGGACCATTTTCTATATCTAGTCCAGCCTGTAAGTTATTTATTGAGGATAATATATCTTTTTCTTTAATATTATCAAATTTATCTAAGCAGAATGCTTTTTCTATATTCTCTTTATCCGTAGATAATACTTCTTGAACCACTTTATTGTCTTCTAATCTATACATGGCTCTCAACATATCATGATGAGTAATTATTCCTTCCATTACTTCTTTTACAATATCCATGTCAAATCCTTTTTCACTATACAAGAATAATGACTGGTTATAATGAGAATAATTCATATCCTTATTTTCAAAGAAGTTCTTTTGTATTGGAGATAAAGCAACTTCTCCAGTAAACATTTCTTGACTTATAACTTCATCAGATTCTTTTAGTACACTGCTCAACTTCTCTATTGTTGGATAGGTATACAAATCTTTTACTGAAAATTTATAGCCAGACAGCATTGCAACCATTCTGATTGCTTTGATGGAATCTCCACCTAATTTGAAAAAACTGGTTTTAACACTGATATCCTTAATACCTAGAATCTCTTCCCATACTTTTACCAGTTCTTCTTCTCTAGCATTCCTTGGAGCAACATAAATATCTTCATCTTCTTCTACTTCATCATCACTATCTTTTATACTATTTAATCTAACAGCTTCCATTTTTTCTTTCCATGAAAGCAATGTAGGTTCTGACAAAATATCAATATCACCAATAAGAATATTATAATCTGCCATAACACACTGCATATACTTATTTAAGTCTTCTGCAATGGTTTGTATAGTTTCAATATTATATAATTCTTCTTTATAGATTAACCTGACACTGAGGCTGTCATTTTCCATTTTGAACCTAAATATCACATCTGAACTTTCTGTATAGGTATCATCCATGTCATGAAGTCCTTCCATCTCAATTACAATCCCGAATGATGGTTCATCCTTATACATAGGAAGCTGTAAGGACTGAAAAACATGGTATAGTGGATATATTTGATTTTCATATGCTGATTTTATATTCTCCTTACATTCTATAAGCAACTGTTTAAATGTTTTATCATCATTCATGTTATATCTTAGAGCCAACAGTGCATTGGTTCTGCTCTGTTTATCACTGTCAGCAAGTAATGGAAAACCTATCATAACCTCATTTTGATCCATATACATATGAGTCAGATAAACTGTTCCAGTGGTAAGAAGAATGAACATGGCATATTGAGAATTATTACATAGTGCTTTCATTTTCCCATATATAGCTTTGTCAAAAACATATTCATATTCTTTCATATTGCTATTTTTATTATCACTAATATTGTCATATGGTATTATACTGTTCTTTTCACATCCAGATAAAATACTCAGCCAGTAATCATGCTCTTTCTCATATTTGTTACTGGATATTATTATATTTTTCATATATCTATCCATACTATTCAAACTTCTCCTTTATAGATTTATATCAAGATTGTTCAGCAATTTTTCAGGTTCATCAACGACTTGTTTAAGGATGCTTATATATTCATTCAATAATGTTTTTATGGTCTCTTCCTTGAACAATTCTTTACTATATATAAAACATATATTCAAATGTTTCTCTGATGAATTGAATATATTTATCTGTAGATCAAAACGTCCATCAGTCTCTATATAATCATGGTATGGTTTTACTCTTATGTCACCTAATTCAAGCTCACCATAATCTGTATTCTGCATTATGAACAATGTATTTATCAATGATTTATCCTTAATCTTTGACTTCTGTCTTATCTTATCCGTCAATACGTCAAAAGGATACTCCTGATTAGAATAAGCATTCAGTAGAATCTCTTTTGTCTCATTCAAGAAATCGAAGTACTTCTTCTCTCCTGAAGGATAGTTTCTTATGGCAAGAGTATTAACAAACATACCTATCATGTTATAAGCTTCTTTTATGGTTCTTCCCTGACAGCTTAAGCCAGTTACCAAATCATCTTTTCCAAGCCATTTCCATAGTAGTACATGATATACAGAAAGCATTAGCATATTTAATGTGACACCATTGCTAGAACAGAACTGTAACAGCTTATCACGATAATCATCCTGAAATTCATGATATAGTGATTTCTCAGTATATTTTCTTATACCTTCCTTTGAGTAATCTGTTTTCAATTCTGTTGACATCTTTCCATCATCAAACTGTTCCAACCAGTATTTTTCTTTTGATAGTCCTATATCCGATTTCAAGAAATTGTTGTACCATTCAACATAATGCTCATAATGAACTTCCGTCTTCGCTGGCTCTATACCTTGATATAGCTGCTGAAACTCATTCATCAAGACAACTATTGATTTTCTATCAGAAATGATGTGGTGGATATCCATAAGAAGAACATATTTTCTACTATCATATTTAATCAGCCTTACCCTGAACAAGGGTGCCTTATCAAGTTGAAAACTTCTTACGAATGACCGTATATCATCTTCTATATTCTTTTCATCTCCTTCAACGGATTCAATAGAGAAATCAGAAACCCCATTGATCTTCTGCATATATTCACCGTGATGAAGATGAAATGATGTTCTTAGGGCATGATGCCTCTCTACTATTGTTTTAAATGTATCATTGATCTTTTCTTCATCAACATCTCCTTCAAGAAAAAGCACACGAGGGATATTATAGGCAGTATCCCTTTTCATGAATTGATGTAGAAGAATCATCTTTTGTGATGGAAGCATTGGATAATATTCTTTTTCCTGTGAATCCTTTATTATATCTTCAAAGTCTGAATGATTACTTTTATCCAAATCCTCTGTTTCACTAATACTGATTTCTTCTTTTACGTTATCTTCAGATAATACATAATCATACATTTCCATAAGCATCTTGGCAGCTTTTTCTTTATCCAAACTGCCTGATGCAACCTGCTCTAGTATATATCTCCTTACTTCTTTCATACGTCACCTCTATACACACTATAGTATTTGTAGTTTAAAAATCAAAATCTACATCAGCTTCAATTATCTTTGTGTCTTGTACTATATCCATATCCAGACTAATATCCTCTATCTTAATAGAATCATTTTGTGAAATGACCTCTAACACTTTTTTATAATCTTCCATCATTCTGAAAATCATATTTTTCTCTAGATGGTCACATGCATATTTTATTTTTATATTAGTCTTGTCAGGGAGAATCTTGACAATTACTCTCATCTTTTGTGTTTCTACTGTTGTTTTATCATCTTCGTATTCTAATGTGATATTATCACTCTCTATGAATTCTCTATCTAGAATAAACATAGTGAATACTGTATCAAATAAATATGATGTGTTATGATATTGCCCATTTGTCAAATCCTGTATGACTTCATTAACATGATATTCCTGATTATTAATTGCACCTATAAGTGTTTTTTTGACATCATCCATAAATTCTGCAAAAGTCTTATTTCCATAAGGATAATTCCTAAGTGGTACACCATTAGCAAAAGTACCAATCATATCACTAAGTCCACCATAATTTCTTCCATGTAAAGGTGTTCCTATTACAACATCTTCTGAAGCAGTATATCTAGAATATACAATATTGAAAGCTGAAAAATATACCATAAAAAGTGTAGTTCTATTATCTTTGGCTACTTTGTTTAATTTATTTAATAGAGTAGTGTCTGTTATAATCTCATCTATATCATTTCCAGCATACACTTCTGTTTCTTCTGGGCTAAATCCAGCAATTTTACCTTTTTGAGGATTATAATTCTCAAAGTTTTTCTTCCAATACTCTTTTTCCTCTGTTGTATCTATGGATTCCTTGTGATCTGCCTGCCACTGTGCAAAATCTTTGTACTGTATATATAACTCTTCCATATTTCTTCCTTCATATAGTGCAGCCAGCTCATTTATCATTATCATTACAGATAAACCATCTCCCACAGTATGGTGAGAATCAAGAAGCAGTTTTGTACTGTTCTCATTTTGAAATAATGTTGCCCTTATAAGAGGTGCCTTTTGTAGGTCAAATGGCTTTACATAATCTCCAATATCATAATTCTCTTCTGTTACTATATTCAACTTGAAAGGTACATCATCATGAACTATCTGCATAATTTCTTCGTTAATCACATCAAAAGATGTTCTAAATATATCATGTCTATATAGCATCTTTCTGATAGCATCTTCCAGCCTTACTGAATCAACACTACCTTTGATATCAATTACCGTTGCAATATTATTTCCTGTAAGACAATCCTTTAACTGTTCTTGCATATAGAAACCTAGCTGCTCTGAAGTAATTCTATAATATTCTTTCTTTTGAACAGGTTTTATTTCATCAGTATCCTCATTGGTATTATTCCTAATATAATCAGCAATCTTACTGATAACTGCATCATTGAATACCACCTCTAATGGCAATTCAACATCAAAATGATCTACTATCATGGAAATCATAGTCATTACCTTCAATGAGTGACCTCCTATGGCAAGGAAATTATCATCCCTGTCAAAGTTGTCTGTCTCTAGTATCTCACTCCAGATTTCTGCCAATTTCAATTCTATCTCATCTCTATAGGCTACACTCTTTTTAAGCTGTATGTCTCCTATCTTAGGTAGTTTTTCGTAATCTATTTTTCCATTCATGTTGATAGGTATCTTCTCTATCTGCATTACTTTGGATGGTACTTCATATGCTGGAAGTCTTTCTCGTAGATACTCGTATAATTCATTTTCTTCTATTCTTTCATCTGATATATAGTATCCTGCTATGGTTTTCTTTCTATCTTCTCTTTCCAGTCTGTCTTCGTATCCGATTTCTTTCATTATTTCTACTATTTTTGTTTTGTCCACTTCTTCAGCTAGTTCTTCTAATGATTGTTCTAGGGTTATATGCCCTAGTCTTACCTCCCAGCTGTTTGGGAAAGTGTAATTGTCATATTCTTTCCTTTTTCTCTGTACGTATATTCCCACATCGTTTACCCTACAGTTACTGGAACATGAGCCTGTATCCTGTGGCTGACTCCAATGGTCACTCTTGCTTTTTAATAAGTTAAGGATTTCTTTCTTGGTTACGTCTGTATATCTATAGAAGTCTATTACTTCTGTCTTTTCTAATATTTCTCTGTCTATTATCATTTCTTCTCCAAGACTTTTGGTTACATAATCTTTCTTAGCATGATATAGACATCTTTGTTCAAATATCTTGTTTTCTATTTCTTCTACATCTTCTATTTGTTTTCCCTGTTCAAATATGTCGTACAGTCTTACATCAAATATCTGTCCTCTTGATAATCCATTTATTATATATGGTATTTTGTTTTCATAGGCATATCTTTCACTTAGTATGTTAAGTACTCTGAAACATCCTTTACATACACTGCATTCTTCATTTAATCCTTCAAGGAATACTTTGTTCATATCCTTCTGAGTCTGTATTATACAGTCTACGTTGCATTCTTTTACTACCCTGTCTATGTTCTTGAAAGCTGTTTCTGATATGTATTCGTTGTCAAATACAAATGCAAGTACTCTTACTCCCATTTCTACAAGCTTGTATAATACGTATGTGCTGTCTTTTCCTCCACTGTATTGTAATAGACAGTCATATTTTCCTTCATATGGGTTGTTCTTGAGTTTTTGTTCTAGTTCTTCAAGGGGTCTGAAGTACTCTGCTGTTATATCTTCATATCCTTCGTATTTCTTGCATACGTTGCAAACACCGTCTTCACCTATTATTACTCCTTCGTATTTTGAAGTGATTCCGCATCTGCTGCAATACTTGGCTTTTTCCTGTTCTTCTTCAACATGTACAAGTGATTCTTTGACTCCTGGGTAGGTGAGCATGGTTCCTTCTATTTCCCCAAGTTCAATCCTGTTCCCTCTTATCTTGACCTGTCTGTCTTTTCTTCCTATGTATTCAAGATTTCCGTCAGGCATTATCTTTCCGTAATCACCTGTTCTGTACATTAGTTTTTCTGTTTCTTCTATATTTATTTTCACAAATTTTTCTTTTGTCATTTCTTCGTTGTTGTAATATCCTAGAGTCATATACTCTGTTTCTATGTATATTTCTCCTTCTTCATTATCCATACATTCCTTAAGGTTTCTATCCAGGATATGTATTCTGGTTCCTTCCATTGGCTTACCTATAGATATACTGCTCTTATTTGTATCGGAAGCCTTTATTTCATAATAGGTCTTTATCATTGTTGTTTCTGATGGTCCGTAGAAATTCACTAGCTGTATTTTTTCTCCTTGTTTTTCATACCAGTCCTTCAAGCTTTTTGGTATGATTCTCTCTCCTGCCATCATCACATATTTTAACTTTTCATATCTCTCTTTGCCGTTTCTTGCTTCATCTATTAGTCTAAATAGAGTTGGTGTACAGTGTATTACATTCACCTGTGATCTTTCTATCCAGTCTCCAAGTCTTTTTCCATCTAGTATGACTTCTCTTTTTTCTGGAATGCAAATGGTTCCTCCATGGCATAGTGTAGTGAATATGTCTCTCATCACTGCGTCAAAACCTGGAGAAGTCAGTTGACTTACTCGTAGGTTTTCTATATTGCCTAGGTATTTACCTTCCCACTCTACAAAGTTCAACAGACTTTCGTTCTTGCCTAGTATTGCTTTTGGTTTACCAGTTGTTCCTGATGTGAAGAATATGTAGATAGGGTCTTTTGGGTCATAAGTAATCTGCTCACAGCTACACTGCTTGTCCTCGTTATGAGACACTATTATGATTCCCTCTTTTTGGGAGAGTATCATCTCTGCTCGATCTTCACTTTTTTTGTCTGTAATGATATATTTTAGTTCTGCACACTCTGACATGATTTTCAATCTGGTATTTTGATAGTTTTCATCAAGAGGAACAAATATGCAACCTGCTTTTAATATTCCTATCATGGCTGTTATCATTTCTACTTTATTGTCAAGAAGTATCCCTACTGGCGTTTTGTGTGGGATTTGTTTTGCAACAAGTACATTTTTTATAGTTTCTGACCTATGATCAATCTCTTCATAGGTTACTTTTTGCTCATTATATTCTGCTGCTGTTTTACTATTATATTTTTTTAATGCTTCCAGTAATTTATTCTGTATCGTGTTAACCATAATTTCCACCATCCTCATTTATATACTGCATAACTACCTGTCAATAGCTTAATTGATTAAAAACTGAAGCCCACATCTAATTCTTCTTCGTTACTGATGTCATTGAACACTTCATTAGTAAGATTTATATCTTTGATCTTGATATATGGGTTATCTGTTATTGTTTCTAATATTTTGAGATAATCTCTCATCATCTGGCTTATTGTCTCATCTCTGAACAAATCTTTTGAATAAACAAGTGATAAAATTAATGTGTTTTCATAGCTATAGACTATGACTCTTAGATTCTCAAATTCCATCACGTTGTTTTCATTCAAGTAATCTACCTCTACCCCTGCAATATCTTCAGATAATGTATCAATATACTGCATAGCAAATGTAACATCAAAAATATTATTATCTATAACCTCACTATCCTTTGATAATTCATTAAGTATATTGTCGATTTGGTACTCATCATTATCAAAAGCACCGATGACTACATCCTTCATCTCGGTTAGATAATCATAAAAAGTTTTTTCTTTTTCTGGGTAGCTCCTTATGGCAAGAGAATTTATGAACATACCTACCATATCCTTAAGTTCATTATTTTCTCTTCCTTCAATAGGTGTACCTATAACAATATCTTCCTTTGCTGTATATTTGCTGTATAAAACATTGTAAGCAGCAAAAAGAAGTATAAATGCTGTGGTATGATTTTCTACAGCTAACTTGTTCAAAGCATTATATAGATTATCTGATATATACTCAGTTATTTTTCCACCTTTGTATTCTCTCTCACCACTTACTTCAAAGTCTTTCATAAGACCTTTGGTAATGTTATAGTCTTTTAATACATCTTGCCAGTACGCTTCTTGTTCTTCTCGTTTACCTTCAACTAATCTGTTATACCACTGGGTATAATCAACATATCTTGCCTTCAATTCAGGTAATGTTTCATCTTTATATAGAGCCAGCAAATCACGTAGAATGATTCTAACTGATTTTCCATCTGCTATTGTATGATGGAGATCAAGAACTATCATACTCTTTTCTTCATTGAATTTTATTAGTGCCCCACGGAATAATGGTGCTTTTTCTAAGTTGTATGGTTTAATGAAGTTAGAAATATATTCATCCACTTCTTCTTCTCTACATGAAATTACAGTCAATCTAAAATCAATTTCATCGTTTATGATCTGCACGAATCCATTATCATGAAGTTCAAAGGAAGTTCTTAAGGATTCATGTCTTTTGATTAATTTCATAAATGCATCATTCAATCTTTCCTCGTCAACTACTCCATTAAGCATGAATTTATTAGTTAAATGGTAAGTTGTTTTTACATCTTCATATTTCTCTATGTAGACTATTCTTCGTTGGGCTGGTGATAATTCATAGTATTCTTTCTGCCCTATGTTTACTATTTTATCAATCTTTATTTTATTATTGTTTTTTATGTAATCAGCTATTTTGCTGATAACCGCATTATTGAATACAACTTCCAATGGTAATTCAACTTCAAAAGAATCATATATCATAGAAATCATAGTCATTACCTTCAATGAGTGACCTCCTATGGCAAGGAAATTATCATCCCTGTCAAAGTTGTCTGTCTCTAGTATCTCACTCCAGATTTCTGCAAGTTTCAATTCTATCTCATCTCTATAGGCTACACTCTTTTTAAGCTGTATGTCTCCTATCTTAGGCAGTTTCTCATAATCTATTTTGCCATTCATATTGATAGGTATCTTCTCTATCTGCATCACCTTGGATGGTACTTCATATGCTGGAAGTCTTTCTCGTAGATACTCGTATAATTCATTTTCTTCTATTCTTTCATTTGATATATAGTATCCTGCTATTGTTTTCTTTCTATCTTCTTTTTCCAGTCTGTCTTCGTATCCGATTTCTTCCATTATTTCTACTATTTTTGTTTTGTCCACTTCTTCAGCTAGTTCTTTTAATGATTGTTCTAGGGTTATATGCCCTAGTCTTACCTCCCAGCTGTTTGGGAAAGTGTAATTGTCATATTCTTTCCTTTTTCTCTGTACGTATATTCCCACATCGTTTACCCTACAGTTACTGGAGCATGAACCTGTATCCTGTGGCTGACTCCAATGGTCACTCTTGCTTTTTAATAAGTCAAGGATTTCTTTCTTGGTTACGTCTGTATATCTATAGAAGTCTATTACTTCTGTCTTTTCTAATATCTCCCTGTCTATTATCATTTCTTCTCCAAGGCTTTTGGTTACATAATCTTTCTTAGCATGATATAGACATCTTTGTTCAAATATCTTGTTTTCTATTTCTTCTACATCTTCTATTTGTTTTCCCTGTTCAAATATGTCATAGAGTCTTACATCGAATATCTGTCCTCTTGATAATCCATTTATTATATATGGTATTTTGTTTTCATAGGCATATCTTTCACTTAGTATGTTAAGTACTCTGAAACATCCTTTACATACACTGCATTCTTCATTTAATCCTTCAAGGAATACCTTGTTCATATCCTTCTGAGTCTGTATTATACAGTCTACGTTGCATTCTTTTACTACCCTGTCTATGTTCTTGAAGGCTGTTTCTGATATGTATTCGTTGTCAAACACAAATGCAAGTACTCTTACTCCCATTTCTACAAGCTTGTATAATACGTATGTGCTGTCTTTTCCTCCACTGTATTGTAATAGACAGTCATATTTTCCTTCATAAGGGTTGTTCTTGAGTTTTTGTTCTAGTTCTTCAAGGGGTCTGAAGTACTCTGCTGTTATATCTTCATATCCTTCGTATTTCTTGCATACGTTGCAAACACCGTCTTCACCTATGATTACTCCTTCGTATTTTGAAGTGATTCCGCATCTGCTGCAGTACTTGGCTTTTTCCTGTTCTTCTTCAACATGTACAAGTGATTCTTTGACTCCTGGATAAGTGAGCATGGTTCCTTCTATTTCCCCAAGTTCAATCCTGTTCCCTCTTATCTTGACCTGTCTGTCTTTTCTTCCTATGTATTCAAGATTTCCGTCAGGCATTATCTTTCCGTAATCACCTGTTCTGTACATTAGTTTTTCTGTTTCTTCTATATTTATTTTCACAAATTTTTCTTTTGTCATTTCTTCGTTGTTGTAATATCCTAGAGTCATATACTCTGTTTCTATGTATATTTCTCCTTCTTCATTATCCATACATTCCTTCAGGTTTCTATCCAGGATATGTATTCTTGTTCCTTCCATTGGCTTACCTATAGATATACTGCTTTTATTTGTATCGGAAGCCTTTATTTCATAATAGGTCTTTATCATTGTGGTTTCTGATGGTCCGTAGAAATTTACTAGCTGTACTTTTTCTCCTTGTTTTTCATACCAGTCCTTCAAGCTTTTTGGTATGATTCTCTCTCCTGCCATCATCACATATTTTAAATTTTCATATCTCTCTTTGCCGTTTCTTGCTTCATCTATTAGTCTAAATAGAGTTGGTGTACAGTGTATTACATTCACCTGTGATCTTTCTATCCAGTCTCCAAGTCTTTTTCCATCTAGTATGACTTCTCTTTTTTCTGGAATGCAAATGGTTCCTCCATGGCATAGTGTAGTGAATATGTCTCTCATCACTGCGTCAAAACCTGGAGAAGTCAGTTGGCTGACTCTTAGGTTTTCTATATTACTTAGGTATTTACCTTCCCACTCTACAAAGTTCAACAGACTTTCGTTCTTGCCTAGTATTGCCTTTGGTTTACCAGTTGTTCCTGATGTGAAGAATATGTAGATAGGGTCTTTTGGGTCATAAGTAATATGCTCACAGCCACACTGGTTGTCCTCGTTATGAGACACTATTATGACTCCTTCTTTTTGAGGGAGTATCATTTCCGCTCTTTCTTCGCTTTTTTTGTCTGTAATGATATATTTTAGTTCTGCACATTCTGACATGATTTTCAATCTGGTATTTTGATAGTTTTCATCAAGAGGAACAAATATGCAACCTGCTTTTAATATTCCTATCATGGCTGTTATCATTTCTACTTTATTGTCAAGAAGTATCCCTACTGGTGTTTTTTGTGGGATTTGTTTTGCAACAAGTACATTTTTTATAGTTTCTGACCTATGATCAATCTCTTCATAGGTTACTTTTTGCTCATTATATTCTGCTGCTGTTTTACTATTATATTTTTTTAATGCTTCCAGTAATTTATTCTGTATCGTGTTAACCATACTATTTCCTCCATCCTCTTTTTATGAAAGACTGTTAATACCGAATTGATCCAAAAATATATTAAAAGTCAAAGCAATAATTAACATATCATCATCATATGGAACATTAAGTTTGAATCCATCTTTTAAATATTGTTTTTTGTATCTTTCAATAGTATCCGCATTAAATATTCCCTGTCTTTTTATTTTTTCATACGATAAAAGATCCATAAAATATTCATTATTCATCTTAAGCAGATCAGAACTGCCTGGTGCTACAAAAGCAAATTTTGGACGTTTAATTATTTCCATAGGAACTACCTTTTCAGCAGTCCTTTTTAATATATATTTTTCTTTGTAAGCTTTTAACTTCATGCTTGTAGGAATTTTCTTTACAAACTCTATCACATCTTTATCTAGGAAAGGATATCTAGCCTCTACAGAATTGGCGAGAGCCATCCTATCACCATGGTCGGTAAGTAAATGGTCACCCATTCTTAATTTGAAATCAACATATGACCTTCTGTTAAATATGCTTACGTCCTTAATCCTTTCCTTATTGATTAAGGGATGCTTATAGCAGTTAAATTCATCATATACTGCATTAGCTTCTTTTGAATACAATTCTCTTACTTTTTGGGAATAGCTATAATGATATTTCTCATATAAGAAATTCTCGTCTCCCCATAACTGTTCTCTTATCTCATTTTCTCTTTTTAATTCATCTGTTATTGGCTGACTCTGCTTCTGATTGGATTTCAATTGGTCGAATCTATATCCAATATAACCACCAAATAATTCATCAGCACCCTCACCAGTAAGAATTACTTTTACATTATCAGAACAAGCTGCACTAGATAAGGCAAGTGAAGCTGTATTATAACTTTCTTTTAGGGCACTTTCTGAATGATATACAGCCTTTTTTATTCTGTCAGCAATAGAGTTAAGGTCAAATCTTATTTCATGGTGAATAGAATTCACCTTCCCTGCCATTAGCCTCTGATACTTTCCTTCTGAAATACTTTTATCATTAAAATCAACTGAATAGGAATTCCTTTGAATACCTTCACCAACTTCATATATTTTCCCTGCAATCAAAGCTGAGTCTAGTCCTCCACTTAGATAGAAACCAACTGGTACATCTGCCTGTAATCTTCTCTTAACTGATTTTGTAAGGAGGTCATTCAGATGCTCTATATAATACTCTTCATCATGAATTTCTTCTTTCTCATCTTCCTTTTGATAGATCAAATCCCAATATTCAGTGTTAACAATTCCATGAGTTCTGTCTACACTAAGGAAATGCCCCGGCTCAAGACTCTTGATATTCTTGAATAGAGTACGTGGACTTGCCATTCCTGGGAAATTCATAATCTGGTCCAAACCAGTAAGGTCTATTTGCCTTTTTACATAAGGATTCTGTAAGATAGCTTTTATCTCTGAACCGAATATAAACATTTTATCTATAACTGTATAATAAAATGGTGCTATACCTACATTATCCCTAGCACATATGAACTTTTTCTTCCGACTATCATATATGACAAATGCAAACTGCCCATTTAGATAATTAATAAAATCCGTATCATATTCCTCATATAGATGTAATATGACTTCTACGTCACATTTCGAACGAAAAGTATGACCTTTTTCTATGAGTTCTTTCTTTAATTCTTTATAATTGAATATCTCTCCATTACATATTAAAAAAATTGTATCGTTCTCATTGTTCAGAGGCTGATGACCACCTTCCAGATCCACTATGCTTAATCTTGAGAATCCTAATGCTATATTACGTTCAATATGATAACCTGTATCGTCAGGTCCTCTATGCTCAAGCACATTAATCATGCTTAACAGAACATTCCTGTCTATACGGTCTTCATCTTTCAAATCAACATAACCACAAATACCACACATATGCCACATCTCCTATAATATTTAACTTTTGTCAATAAGTCTTTCTGCTTCATCTACAGACAGCTCACCTTTTTCAAGTTTATAAAGTACATCAGTTATCATTGTGAATCTATTATCAGTATCTTTAACCTCAATATCCAACTTGCTGGTTATATATTGTGTCATTTCATTTATTGATGGATATGTAAAAATATCTGATACTTTCACTATTCCAGGGTATTTTTGTTCTACTGCCTTTGACAATGCAACTGCCTGTATGGAATCACCGCCTAGATTGAAAAAGCTCTTGTAGATATCTATATCCTCCAATCCTAATATGTCATTCCAGATTTTAATGAGTTCTTTCTCGACAGGTGCGTTATCATGTCTAATTTTTTCTATTGGTTTGTTACTGTCTTTAACTATATTATGTACTGATGTATTTTTTTTGCCTTTATTTTTCATATGCTTAAGAATTTCATCATCAAACTGTAATCCCACTTTTTCATAGAAAATTTCTAACTTCTCGTAGTCTATTTTTCCGATAATAATATTTCTATTATCACTTAACAGTACTCTTTTGAATGCTTCAATCCCGATATCAGTTGGAAGCATCTTGAAAACTCCTGTATCCTTTTGATTACTTTCATAAGCCATTCCAGCATCTTTCCATGGTGCCCAATTGATAGTTATATACTTAGTCACCTGTGTTCCCTCTAATGGTTCACTAGAGTCAAGGTATGCATTAGCCGCAGCATAGTCACCTTGACTGGGATAACCGTATAATGATGAAATTGATGAGAAATTAATGAAGAAATCTAATTTATCATCTTTAGTAATATCCAATAATGTATTATTACCATATACTTTTGGCTTAAGTACTTTTTTGAAGCTCTCATCTGTCTTGTTCATAATAAAAGCATCATCTATAACTCCTGCTCCATGCACAATGCCATTTATCTTACCAAACTTATTACGTAATTCATTAAAAATACCTGACATATCACTTTTATCCGAAACATCTCCTCTATAATAAGTTATATTGGTTCCTGATTCTGATATACTGCGTAATATATTAATATTTTCTTCAAGTTGATTATTTATAGTTTTACTATCATTAATATCATTTAATTGTTTTATTTCTTTTCTTCCAATTAGTGCTATATTAGTCTTTTTAGTATCACTAATACACTTAGCTATACGTATTCCAAGACTACCCATACCTCCAGTAATAATATACACACCATTTTCCTGAATCATATCTTGAAAATTATCAGCTGATGGTAATTTGACAGTTTCAATAACCTCTCCATAAGCTTTACCGTCCCTATAGGCTGTGTATAATTGTGTACCATGGGAATTTATATTCTCTACTACACTGTCTATCTCACTTGAAACTTTCAGATCATCTATATCCAGTACTCTGCACTGTACATTGGAAACTTCGTTAGTCAATACCTTACCCAAACCAGCCATACAACCGTTGTATGGATTTGTTCTGGACTCTTCACCTATTTTTTTCATATAATCAGTTACTAGTACTATATCCAGTTCATACTGAATCTTCATATCAATAATACTTCTAGCTATCTTCAATAAACTATATACACCTTTTTGTAGATTACTATCTATATCAGTGCTGTTATTATCGTTAAGTGAAAGCAAGTGAATAATCTGCATATTGTCATCAATACACTGGCTAAGTACTTTACTGTAGCTTTCCTGTGTATTATCAATATAAAACTTGTTACTGCTGACCTTTTCATATTTCTGTGATAAATATATCTCTGTAACGTTTTTTCTAGTCTTCTTTATTTTTTCAATGATGCCAGAAGCTTTTTTCGTTTCAGCTCCTATTATAAGGACAGGCTTCTCTATATAATCATTATCTTTTTGTACATTAGTACATTCCCTGTAAGAAATCTTATAACTATAGGAATCATCATATTTTTGCTTAGGTCTATTAACTTTCTTTGCAATAAAATCTTTTACCTTTGCAATTATCCTTCCATCTTCATTAAATAATACAACGTCACAAGAAACCATCTGTGAATTATCTTCCTTACCATTTCTATGTATAAAGGTATATATAACTTTTTCAGTCTTTGAAAAAACCTTTAGTGAACCATAATTGAATGGTAGATAAACTGCATTTCCAACATTCTGTGAAACAGCATTAATAGCCATATCATATATAGATGGATGGATATAATATTCTTCCAAATCATTTTCGTACTCTTTTGGCAATTCAATTTTAACAAGAACATCATTGTCATTCTTGTATACTTCTCTTACCAACTTGGTCCAGCGTTCTCCCAAGAATATCTGATTCTGTTTTCTATTAGAACCAGCTGATTCAATCTTATCTGTACATTTTTGTTTTACCTCTGAAAGAGTCAAATCAAGCTGATCTGAATTTACCTTAGTTATTACTTGTCCTTCACAATAGATACTATCCCATTCTTTATCATGTACACCACCATCATGATAACCACTGCCGATTGTGAATTGATAACAGTCATTATCTTGTTGTATTAAGGTCTGTACTTCCACAGGATCGTCACCTATAGTATACAAAGAGCTTAGATACACTACATTTTTAAATTCTATTGCTCCTTCTTTCTTGGTGATTCTATACATACCTTCTCTAACCATTTCTAGAAATGCTGTTCCCGGTACAATGTATCTATCAAATATCTTATGTTCGCTGAGTACCCAATGCTTCTTTAGATTGAACTCAGTATGAAAACAGTAAGCCCTCTCCTTTGAATTTATAACAGCGTAGTCTATAAGAGGGTGTTTATCCTTACTTTTTTCTATATCCAGCCAACATCTTTTCTTTTCAAATACATATGTGGGAAGGTTCACTCTCCATAATTCTTCTTTTTCATATAGCTTTTCCCACTCTATATCTGAACCTTTTACATATAAAAGTGAAAGTTTCTCTAAAATATCTTTCTTTGTATCATTTGCCAGATATTCTGTTACAAGTCGTTTTGATTCTTTATTATAATCTTTCTTAATCGCTTCTGTGATTTCATCTGTATCACGTTTTTCTTTTTTATCTGATACCACAATATGTTTTTTATATACTATATTCCTAGGAAACTCTCCATCTAAACCATTTACGCATATGTAATCCAATGCTTCACATAATTCATCAAGAGAATAGACTATTACTGCTACTCTATAATTATAATGTCCACGTCCTGTATTCATGGTATAACATATATCAGAGATATCTATTTCCCTATTTGCTGTAAGGTATTTCTTCATATCACTTATAAGAGCAGTAAGTCCTTCTTTTTTAATTGCTGAAATTGTAAATATCTTAGGTGTTTCATAACTATCAGTATTATGTGTTTTAATATTATTTTCATTTTCTTCTAAAATAACATGGCTATTGGTTCCACTTAATCCAAAAGAACTGATACCGCATCTTCTAGGAGTATCCTTGGTTGTCCAATCAGCTAATCTATTATTTACATATACCGGTGATGTCTCAAAATCAATTCTCCTGTTAGGACAGTTAAAATTTATACTTGGTGGAATCTGCTTGTTTTTTAACGCTAAAACCGTTTTTACAAGAGATACCATTCCTGAAACATTATCCAGATGGGATATATTAGTTTTAACTGAGCCTACACCACAGAACTGTTTACGACCCGTATATCTTTTAAAGGCATTGTTTATTGCTTGCACCTCTATAGGGTCACCTAATCTTGTTCCTGTTCCATGTGTTTCTATATATGAAATGGTTTCAGGAGAAACACCTGCATCCTTCCATGCTCCGCAGATTACCTCTTCTTGTGCCCCAACATTAGGTGCAGTTATACCTACTGACGAACCGTCCTGATTGATACAGCTTCCTTTTATAACTGCATATATACTGTCTCTGTCTTTGATTGCTTTGTCATAACGTTTTATAACTAATGCTATGCTTCCTTCACCGAATACCGCACCATCAGAATCATCATCAAATGTACATATCATCTCTTTATCAGATTCTATACCTAATTTTTCTTCTGAGTATACTGGACAAAAAGCTACCCTTACTCCACCAACCAATGCAGTATCTATCTCGTTGTTCCTGAGACTGCGGCATGCTAGATGCAATGCTACCAACGATGAAGAACACTCTGTATTTACAATCATGCTTGGACCCTTAAGATTCAAGATATATGAAATTCGTGATGCAACAACTGAACTAAGATTTCCTGTCTCTGCATAAGGAATCATTTTCTTATCAACATCTTTGATATATTGATAATACTCTCCTCCAGGTGTAAATCCTACGTATACCCCAGTATTACTTCCAACTAATTTTTCTCCACCATATCCTGCATCCTCAATAGCCTTCCAGACGTTTTCCAAAAACAAACGTTGATTTGGGTCCATCAATTTCGCTTCATTATAGGAAATCTTAAAAAACTCATAATCGAATTTATCTATTTCATCTAGATATCCTCCTTTTGCGAATCTGACATTACCATCATCTTCCCCTCTAAGCCTAAGATAGTCCATTACATCTTTCTGTCTGTTTCTTGACATATCATCAACACAGTTTTTTCCGTTTTTCAGATTTATCCAAAACTTATCCAGACTGCCTGCTTTAGGTAAATTTACATCAATACCAATAATAGCTATATCACGTGAGGATATTTCTTCTATTTCATCCAGTATATTATCATCTAAATCAAATCTTAACATGAATCCTCAGCCTCTCTTTCCCTTATCAATCTGCATGGCATCATTTCAAAAACAGTTCTGACACTGCCTTTATCAATTTTATATATTGTGATAAGAATATTTTCATATCATTTCTTGATAATTTTTCACTGTATTCCATGTTTATTTTTATACTGTCGGCTGACTCTTTTATCTCAATAATTACGTCATAGATGGATGTCAGTGATCCAGTTAATGGCTTATCTATAAATATCATACCTATTTCATTATCAAGTTTAATCAAATTATCTTTACCTATATTACTTATTGTTTCTTTTTTGCTTATGTAAGCTTTTTGTTTTATATTATCCAAGAACTTTTCCAGCTCTTTTATATCTTTTATTTCTTCCTCTTTTACAATGTCCATAATTGAAATATTCTTTATATCCCCTACGGTAGTGTACATTGTAAAATCTTCTTTCTCAGCTATACCATATATGTGATATGTGAATATACTTAACAACCACTCAGAAATATTATGATCTTTTATTTTTGATGCTTTCTTAATCATTTCATGTTCTTGGCTTTTTACTGTATAAGACATATTGGCGTAACTGCTTGAATTAACATTCTTGGAGAAGAATTTTTCAGGCATATGTATTGTTCCATAGGAACTCTCACGAGTATTATTATCTTTGGCAGTAATCAATAGTTGTTCAATTTTTGAAACTGTACTATTATCAAAGAAATCTGCAATACTAATTTCGCAGTTAAATTCTTTTTTGATTCTAGACTGCATTTGTACTAATAATACCGAGTCTCCTCCCACATCGAAGAAGTTATCATTGAGACCGATATTCTCTGTATTCAAAATTTCTTCCCATATTGATACTATCTTTTTCTCTATATCATTTTGAGCCCCAATGAAATTGTCATCTATGGATCTATGCTTAGGTTTTGGCATTTGTTTTCTATCTATCTTCCCATTTAGAGTCAGTGGCATATCATCTAATTGAACATAGAACTTAGGTAACATATAATATGGCAGCTTACTCTTGAGAGATTCTTTTACATCATTGATATCTACCTTTTCTTGTCCAGTTACATAAGCACATAGATAACTACTGTTTTCTTCTTCCCATTTTAAAACCACTGCACTCTGAATTCCTCTTGACTGCATTAATATGGTTTCAATTTCACCAAGCTCGATTCTATGACCATTGAGCTTAACTTGATTATCATTTCTTCCCAATATATCTAATTGACCATTTGCTAGCCATCTTGCTGTATCACCTGTTTTATATATTTTTTCTTCTTTATTGTAAGGATTCAAGATGAACTTTTCTTTTGTTAGATTTTCATTATTAACGTATCCTCTAGCCAATCCGGAACCACCAATATATAAATCTCCAGCACATCCTAATGGTCTTAGTCTAAGCTCATTATCCATAACATAAAAAGTAGTATTCAGAATAGGTCTTCCAACGGTAATTTCTTCGGATTCTGTTAATTCCCTTGTTGAGGACCAGATTGTTGTCTCAGTAGGTCCATACATATTGAAAATCCTACCCTTATATACTTTTTTGACCTTATCCAATAATGATTTGTCCAATTTTTCTCCTCCAACGAGAAGAATCTTAACTTTTTCAAACATCTCCATACATTCGTCATCTTCCAGCATCATACGAACTCTTGAAGGTGTCGCCTGTATAATATCAACATTATTGTCCATGATTAGTTTTCTAAGCAAAAACATATCCTTCTGTTGATTTTCGTCTGCTACTATGACTTCTAATCCCTGAGCGATTGAACATATGGACTCTAGTCCCCATATATCAAAAGAAACTGTTGTAAGTGCTAACATAGTATGTCCACTCTTCAATTCTAGGTTTCTCTTCATACCTAAAACGAAATTGTATAAGTTTTTATGTTCAATCATTACTCCCTTGGCTTTTCCTGTTGACCCTGAAGTATAGATAATATAAGCTAATGCATCACTTGAATATTGGAACTCCTTAGTACTATTGTCTGTTATATATTCTTTTTCATCTATTTCATCTATGCTGATAACCTTATATTCATTGTTATCAATACCAACCCTAGATATTATCTCTTTTTCGCTTAGGATAATATCAGTTTTACTATCTTTCAGCATATAATTAATATGTTCCTGTGGGAATTCTGGATCTATTGGCAGATATGCTCCACCTGACCTTAGAATACCAACCATACCAACAATCATGTTGCTGGTTCTTCTAAGCAATAATCCCACAACTTTATCTTTTCCTATACCATTTTCCTTTAATATAGCTGCCAGCTTTAATGATTTTTCATCTAGTTCCTTATAGGTCAAGGCACCATCTATCCCTACAACAGCTGTTTTGCTACTATATTCCCTGAATGTTTTTCCAAACATATCATTTATTGTCTCACTGGAGATATCTATTTCCTCTCCCTTGCTCATATCAATAAGCATTTTTTCTTCTTCTGAGTGTGAAAGCAATGTAATATCATCCAATTTGATATTTTGATTATTGATTACCTGTTCCAGAATATTTTTATAATTATCTATCATCTGCTGTATGAATATACTGTCATATGCTTGATTGCTGAAAGACAGATTGAACATCAGGTCTTCATTTGTCTCTTCTACATCCATAGTCAAATCCAAAGTTGCCGCATTAACATCATATTCCCCTTCTAATATCTTCCAATCACCATATCTAAGCTCTTTATTTTTCAAGTTGCTATGGAAAGCAAATAACACGTTAAATAATGAATTATCATCATTCTGCCTTTTTACATTTAATTTCTGTATTATCTCCTGAAATGGATAATCCTGGTTTTCATAAGCTTTTGTACACTTTTCTTTTACGTCATTCAATAGTTCATTAAAATTTTTATTAGGATTTACATTCATTCTGATAGCAAGAAGATTAATGAAATCTCCTATTAAATTTTCAGTCTGTTTATGATTTCTTCCTGCAATGGGACTACCGATAATGATTTCTTCCTGACTAATATATCTTGATACCAATATTCCATAAACTGATAACAAGGTCATAAATAGTGTGGAATCATTTTTAGCAGCAATTTGTTTAAGTTTTTCTGTTTGCTCCTTACTTACATGGAACCATAGGCTATCACCAGAATTTTCTTCTTGGTGATGATCCCCTGTGCATGGCGGTATTATTGTATAAGGTATCTTTTCTTTAAATTCATTGAACCAATAATCTGCCTGTTTTTTCATCTTATCAGTCTTTATAAGATTGTTATGCCATGCAGCAAAATCTTTATACTGTACCTTCAGTTCAGGTAAAACAGAACCGTTATATATTTTTATCAAATCTTCAAGTACCACTCCAAATGAATAACTGTCAAATATAATATGGTGTACATCATATATCAAGTACACTCTATTACTACTTATCCTAACGAGTTTTATTCTAACCAAAGGTGCTTTTTCAAGGTCAAATGGTCTCCTGAAATCTTTGATGATATTTTCTATTTCTGTGCCATTAGACTGGCTATACTCTATATCCATATCTATATTGTCATAGATCTTCATTTTAGGTATTCCATCTATGAGATGAAATCCTGTTCTCATTACTTCATGTCTATGAACTAAAGATTGAAATGCATTTTTTAACTTGTCAGTATCTACATCACCTTCTATAATTACTGCATTGGTAAGGTTATATCTTGTACTACTTCCTTCAAATAAGCATGGATAATATATTCTTTTTTGAGCTGAAGATAATTCATAGTACTCCTGCTCTTCTATTGGTGTTATGATATCATCATCACTAGAAACTGAGATAATCTCACCTAGCTGGCTGATTGTTGGATTTTTCAGTAAATCAGCTACTTCAATATGTACATCAAGCTTATCATTTATACGGTTTATGACCTTTAACGCCTGTATGGAATCACCGCCTAGTTGGAAGAAACTGTCTTCCATGGAAATGGTGTCATACCCTAAACTATAGGCTACTATCTGAGCCATCTCTATTACAACCGGTGATACAGAAGACATATTGTCCCCTGTCACTTTTATGTCTGATACCTTTCGTTCATACTCATTTGGCATATTCACAGGTGCATCTATAATAGATTTATTATGTACATTACCCTTACTCACGTCCACATCAATCCAGCATCTTGTTTGTTCAAAAGGATATACTGGTAAACTGATTTTATGGTATCTTTTCTTTTCATACAGTACATTCCATTCAACATGAATACCCTTAACATACAGTTTACATAACTTAAGAATCTCTTGATACTTTTTATCTAAATCCTTTATTTTTCTTATTTCTGTTATTCTCTCTCTCTGGTTTTCATCTATATCATCATCATAATTATCTGCTCTACCATATAAGATTCCTTTTTCGTATTCAAAGTTTAATCCATTATTGATAACCCAATCCATCTGACTCATTAGCTCATCAATGGATTTGAAAATAAAAGTTATACGCTGGGTATAATCTCCTCTACCTGTGTTAGCGGTATAACATAATTCGTCAATACTCCAATTACTCTTATTGTTTTTTATATAATCATAATAAGTGGATATAAGTCTTTTAAGTACATTCGTTGAATGCCCACTTAACTTAAGTACTCGAATATCCTCTTTTGCTTCTCTTTTCTTCCTTTTGTAAGTACCTGCTTCTTCTAGCACAACATGAACATTAGTTCCACTTAATCCAAAAGAAGTGACTCCGCATCTTCTAGGATATATGTCTGTATTCCAATCCATGAGTCTATTACTAATATAAACCGCAGAATCTTCAAAATTAATCTTTCTATTTGGTAGATTAAAATGTATATTAGGTGGAATCTGCTCATTTTTCAAAGCACATACAGCTTTTACCACTCCAAGTAGTCCTGCCGCAGTATCAAGATGTCCTAGATTAGTTTTTACTGAGCCGACTGCACAAAACTGTTTCTTATTAGTGTAGGTATCAAAAGCTTTTTTGATTCCTTCCATCTCAATAGGGTCCCCTAATTTGGTCCCTGTACCATGTGTTTCAATATAAGTGATGGATTCAGGCTCAACACCTGCATTCTCCCATGCCTTGCAGATTAATCTTGTCTGAGCCGCCGCATTAGGGGATGTCAGGCTTGCAGATCTTCCATCACTATTAATACTGCTTCCTTTAATCACAGCATATATGTTATCTCTATCCTCAATTGCATTACCTAAAGATTTTAATAGAACAGCTATTGAACCTTCTCCTCCTGAGCTTCCATCAGCACTATCGTCAAAAACCTTAGCTTTTCCATCAGGAGATGCTATCCCTATATCTGCACTTTTGATGTCATCATCAACGGTGATACTTAATCGTATACTTCCCGTTAATGCCATATCACATTCCTTGTTCCTTATTGATTGACAAGCTGTATGTAAAGCTGTCAAAGAAGAAGAACATGCAGTGTTTATATTCATATTGGGTCCCTTCAGGTCTAATAGGTATGATATGGTTCCTGCCATGGCAGAAGGAAGACTACCTGTCAATGCCTCAGACATAGATGCTTGTCCTGTCTCCATTATCATTTTCTTATATTCAAGTCTTGGGTTGAATCCAACGAATACTCCAGTTCTTGTGCCTGTTATTCTATTTTTGCCATAGCCTGCATCTTCAAATGCATTCCATGCTGTTTCCAAGAATATTCTCTGATGTGGATCCATAAGTTTTGCTTGTCTTGGAGATAGATTAAAAAAACTATAATCAAATTTATCAATGCTTTCTAGATAAGCTGCCTTAGGAAATACTGTATTATCTGAATCCTTATTACAAAAGTCCATGTAATCTATTATATCTTCTAATCTTGACTCAGGTATCTCGCTAACACAGTCTTTCCCATTACTGATATTATTCCATAATTCATCTAGGGTTTCTGCCATAGGTAACTTAACACAGATTCCGATAATAGCTATATCCTGGTCATTAACTTCTAAAAATCTATGTTTATTTTTCTCATTCATATTAACTGTGTCCATAAATCATACGACCCCTTCTTTTTATAATTTAACCAGCTATATCATCAACATAATTACTATATATTCCGTAAAATAATTCATTCATTATATAATTTCTTTCATCATCTGATACTTTCTTAGTGACTAATACTGAACTTAGCATATGATAAGCCTTCTTTGCCTCTTCCATAGTCGCCTTTTCATTATTATCTTTCATCAAGTAATAATCTTCTTTTATCATTCTATAAGGCTTTACAACACCTTCATCATATTCCTTCTCATCCCAATTATGGTTTTTAGTGGATATTGCTGATGCAATACACTTTTCAATAAAGATATTCCAGTCAACTTCATCTTTTTTGACACCGTAACATGAAACAGCTTTTTTACGAATTTCTCGGACATCTTCGTCTATATCATAAGAATAAGCATCAACATATGGGCAATTATGCTTTGTCAACTTTTTCAAAACAGATTTTGGACCGATTTCTATTAATGTATCAACGCCCATATACTCCATAAAAATCATTGATTCATTCCATCTTACAGGTTTTACTATCTGCTCAGGAAGTAATTTATATATTTCCATGGTGTCATTATAAGGTTCTGCCTTAACATTAGAGATAACTGGCATTTTGGTATCTTGAAATTTAAAATCCCCCAGATAGACAGCCATTTTATCTGCTGCATCCTTCATTAATATACTGTGAAATGGTGCTCTTACTTCTAATTCAATTATTTTTGCTCCCATTTCTTCCAGTTCCCTGCATACTGATGTCACAGCTTCCTCATTACCAGAAATAACACTCTGTTTAGGGGAATTATAGTTGGAAATCATAACAACCGAATCTCTATTACAATATTTATTGCATACATTTTGAACTATATGTGAATCTAGTCCAATGATGCAGCTCATACATCCGCCTTTTTCATTGACTGCATCCTGCATAAGTTTTCCACGAGTCTCCACTATCTTCAGTGCATCCTGAAATTTTAGTTTTCCAGAAGCTACAAGTGCAGAATATTCACCTAGACTGTGTCCAGCCATACAATATGGCTCAAGACCTATCTCATGCTCATATGCTTTGTACATAGCAATACTAGTTGTCAATATTGCTATCTGTGTATTTTTTGTACTAATCAAATCATCTCTACTGCCTTCAAAACAAAGCTTACTTATATTGAAACCCAGTATATCAGCAGCTTCTTCATATACTTGTCTAGCTTCTTTATAATTGTCGTATACCATCTTTCCCATACCTGAATACTGAGAACCTTGACCTGAAAAAACTAATGCTGTCTTTTTCATAAACTACCTCCTTAGGCTTATAATCCATTTACTTATCTTCTAATTTACTTCTAAAACATCTGAAACTATTATCTCAAGATTATCTATAATATTATTGAATAAATTTCCCATTAAGGTTTTGTTAAGATACTGACTGTTAAAACGAAATATTATACTTATCTCTTCATCAGACAAACTAACCCCAAGGAGCATATCGTATATAAGTAAGATATCCTGATTGAAATTGTAACAATCTATATCATAAAATAATGACATTACCCTCTGGTCCATCTTATGTATTTCATCTCTATTGATGTCATCTATATTGAACATAGAATCCTTAGTGTGATATGTGTTATCTAATTTTTTTAGATAATTGGTTATATCATCACCGTAATCTTCTAACTCAATAATGGAAATATTCTCTTCAGGATCACTGACAAATTGTGTCACAGCTTCCCTGCCATCACCTGCACTTGCTATATTTCTTAGAAATGAAGCCATTATTATACTTAACTCTGATATATTAAGCTTCTCTGCTGCAGTTACAACATCTATACATAAATCTTCATCCAAATCATAAATCAAGGTGGAATACTTTTTATTGTTTTTTTCCACAACAAAGTATTTTTCTTGTAGGTTACTTGAATAATTAATAATATCTTTATAACCTATTTTTTCTCTATCCTTTTCATTATTCATATTACGGTTAATCAAATTGTCTAATTCCCTTATTGTAGGATATGAAAAAGCATCTGCAACATTGATTACACCGGGATATAATCTTTCAATATCAGCAACCATTTTCAACAATAGAGCTGAATTCCCTCCCATATCGAAAAATTTCTTTTTAACACTTACTTTTTCTATATTCAAAACATTTTTCCATATTTCAATAAGATTTCTTTCTACATCTGTTATATCATGTTCATTATCTTCATCTTCCACTAAATGGGGGGCATTATCCACCATATCACAGCGGTATATCTCCACTGTTTTGCCATCCAAACTTTTTCTTGCTTTGATTCCTGTATAATAGGTCTGTCTGTAGTCATTATCTTTTTTATCATTATCAAGTTCTAAAATACATAATTCCCCTGGAAGACCATTAATTATCTCTTTGTTATTTTCATCATGAACACATAATCTATATCTATCAGGAATCTCCCCTAATGTGAACCACATACTTTCAGTTGAATCCCTGTTAAATTCATATAAGACTAAAAATGTACAGCTTTCAAACGTCTCAAAAACATATCTGCATTTTTCTGATTCTTTGTATTTCATCAACTTATTGATATCTTTAATAAGTCCTAGTAAATATATTTCTTCGAGACATACTGACTTATACGACATCACAATATCTGTACAAAAAGCTGGTACTGTCAGAGAAGTTATTTCATTCTCTTCAATAAACTTTTCCATGTACATACTATTGTTCAAAGTTTGATCAGATACTGAATATAGTACAATATTGTCTGATAACAATATACTCACTGCCCATAAAGAAGCTGTAGGCGAAAGTGTCACAGACATTGCCAAGCGTCTTTCTTCTTCGCATTCTCCCATAATCCTTTTTACGTTTTTCAAGTGATTAATCATCTGCTGTTTATTTATATCTATTCCTTTTGGAACACCATCCACATCTATTTTATACAACCTGCATAGCACATCTTTTTTATTATTACTGTTTTGTTCCTTTTTAAATGAATTATGTAAACCTAGCACTTTGAAGTCACTGGAATCTTCTTTTGTAAGTACAAAATGAGCACCACTATCTTTTAGAATGTAATCCTTATTGACTTTACTGAGTAGAGGACTTGCTATAACATAAACTCCACCAATTGAAGAAATACTTAAAATTGCTTCGATAGCACTAACAGCATCGTGTACCATGATGCATACAACATCACCTTTTTTTATCTGTTCCTCTTTCAATAGTCTAGTTGTTTTATTTACTCTTTGTTCCAATACTTCATATGTAACTGTTTTTCCATTATCTACTATTGCATTACATTTTCCATATTCTTTGACTTTATCATGAAAAATATCTATTAACTCTATGCTTCTTGTTTCATTCATCATATTTAAATCAGTGATATTCTCTTTACTTTTATGTATACTTTCTGACACATCATCTTCAATTACAGCTATGTCTATAACCTTTTTTAAATTGTTCTCTATGAGCTGACTTAATAGCTTTATGTAAACTTCCATATATGATTTAATGGTATTTTCACTAAACATCAAGCTGTTATATGTAACTTCACCTGACAGCTCACCATTTTTTTCTCTTATCACCACTGTGATTTCATTATCGCCTGACTGAGCTGTATGTTGGATTTTTGATATATCATGAATACTGTCTAGTGCTAAAATATATCTTAGTGATTCCTTTTTCTTAGTATCATCTAATGAAAATATTTCTTTTAATGGAACGAATTGATTTTTATAAGCATCTTTTATGGTCTGGGAGGTTGCCTTTATAAGATCTCTCCCGGACATATCTTCATTGAAATGCCCTACTGTAAAAACAGTTTCATTAAATGATGATTCCTTATAAACTGGTATGCCAAGAGCAACACATTTTTTTTGGGAAGCCTTATGTAAAAGGATTTTGAATCCAGATAACAAATAGATAAACAGAACTATTTTGTTTTCCTTACACAGATTATTCATTTTGTCACTCAAATCTTTGCCTAAGCAAAATGAATATTTTCTAGTTACATATTGTCCATTACACATAAAATCTCTTGGCAAGACTCCACAGTCATTTATCTTAAGCAACTGTTCCTCCCAATATTTCTTTCCTTCTAGATACTTGCTTGATACATCTGTGTTCATATTGCTACTCTCCTTACACTGCAATTTCAATTTATAAAAAAGAATCTATATCAAAATCCATGTTTTCTTCTATATCATTTGTCAAAGTCTTCATCTTCTCTATTTCCTCTGAAGTATATTTATCTATATCCCCTATCAATATATCCTCTTTACCATTTAAAATAATCTCCAATAGATTATTTAGATAATCTGCCATCCTATGAATATATTCTTCTGTATAATAATCCCTGGAATATTGTATTAAGAATGTATAATCATCTGAAGGTAAAATTCCCAATACCAGATCATAATTGTTTTTTTCACTTGAACAATAAGATTCAATTTGTAAACCACCTTCATCATTATCCAGCCATTTTCCCATCTCTACTGGATAATTTTCTACAACTACCAGTGAATGAAATAAAGCTTCATCTGATTTCAACCCAGAATACTCTTTTATATCAATCAAGTTGCTCATTTCATAGTTCAGCATCTTTTCTTTATCATCAGCAATATTCATCAACACATCATCTACCTTCATACTGTCATCTATCTTAATTCTTAAAGGCAGCGTATTTATGAACAAACCTATTGTTTTATCAATGTTTCTTATCTTATTGTTTCTTCCAGAATATGTTACTCCAATTGCAAAATCACTTATATTAGTATACTTATATAATAAAATTCCCCATACCATATATATGAAATCAGCTACTGTGGTCCTTTTATTACATAAATAGTCTTCCAGTTTTTTTATCATATCTTCATTAAGTTTGAAACTATATTCTGCTGTGATATTACTTTTACCATTACCTTGTATATCCCTTAAAAGATTATCATTAGCTTTATATCCATTAAGATATTCCTTCCAGAACATCTTTTGTTCGTTGGATTTCTTGAATTCATTACACAGTTTAATGTAATCTTTGTATTTGGCTTTTTTATCAAACTCTGGATATTCATTAAGCAGCTTTTCATAGGTTTGAAAGATTTCTCTTAGCAAAATCATATTGCTCCATCCATCATATACTATATGATGCCATGTAATAACTAAGTCATGACTGTCATCTTCATATTGGAACAATATTATCTTCACTGGTTCTATCCTTATATCAATACCATTACTTTTTTCATTTTTCATGAGCTTCTCAGCTTTTAAACGAGCCTCGTGTATTGGTTCATTTTTCAATATATATGTACCAAAAGGTACCTTGTGATTTTTTAATATAATCTGGATGGGTTTTTGCAGCCTTTCCCATCTAAATACAGACCTTAACATTTCATTATTGTTACTAACCATCTCACATGCCTTTCTCATAACACTTATATCAAGTTTTCCCTTTAGATGTAATAAAATCTGGGCAATATATAATTCCTTGTCTTCTTTTATAAGATATTCATATAATATTCCTGTCTGAACAGCACTAAGTGCAAGTATATCTTCAACGTTATCCTTTCTTATTTTCATATCATTCATGATTTTCTCCCTTAATGCATCTCTAAAATGTTTTAACTATCCAATTCACCTTTAACTCTGTCTAATAACCTGAACATCTCTTTTTCTTTTGCCATGACTCTGATAATCTGGTCATCCATATCAAATTTCTGCATCAAATGATAATTAATAAGAACTGAATTAGCAATTTTCATCCAGAATTCTGTTATTTTTAAGCTTACATTTTCTATTTTGTTGATTATATTCTCATCAAAATCTAGTGTACGTAGTTTAGTAACCATCTCTTGATAGAAAAATTCTTTGTAACGTATGGTTCTTAATAGAATGAATTCCATACTCTTGAGGATTTCTTCCCCTTCACAATTGGTTTTTATTCTTTCACCCGCTTGGATTTTATCTTGTACAGTATTCATAAGATCAATTTCCATATATGGTTGTTCACTGCGATTATATAGATATAGGTCCAATACATTCATGAGCATTTCTTTTTCTGAGTATGAACCAGCATTTTCTTCTATATCCAAACTCCATACAGATGAAATATCAAAACTGTCTACGGCTGATTCAAATAGCTTTTCAAGAAGCTCATAATCAATTGTTCCATGTATATACTGGCTTCCATCATTTCCTTCTTCATGGGTATTATCACAAACATAATATATTTTTTCTTCATCATTATAACCATTAACCAAAATCAAATGCTTCCAATCGTATTCCTCATAATACTCACTGCCTGGATATACTTTTAGATTCCCTGGAACAAGGGCATATCTGCCATTATCAATATTATTTTTAATTACATTATTCAAATTAGCTCTGTGGGTTTTCTGGATATTCATCTGTATATTGAGCATATCCTCAAATATATAGGCTAATGCTTCGTTATATTCGATTGTGTAAAAAATGGATGAGTCATCAAAACATTCGATGTTATAACATTGCATTAACTTAAGTAATAAAAAGAAGCTATTCTTGATTTTCTCATCATGGTTACCAAGGATTAATCCTAGTGGTTTTTCAAAGCAGTTTACATAATTAAATGATTCCTTGTTTTTCGTAGAATCAATAGATAGTTTATTCTCCATAGTTACCTCCATTACAGTATAAGCACCTTCACATTCCTAACAGATCTAAGGCGTTCTTGTGAAAAAACTTTTCCTTAAAATCATCTGTCATGAAATCAAAACTTTCAAAGTATGAAATATCCTCTTTAACTGTACGATACATAGGCCAGTCAGAACCGTACACTACTTTATCAGGACAATCCTTCATAAGATTCTTCATACGTTCCTTTAATAAAGCTTCCTGCTCTATCATTTTTTCATATCCAGATACTTCCAAGTATATGTTATCTCTTACTAAGGGCAATTTATGACTTTCTTCATAAAACAATAACGCTGCATGTCCTAGTACAAAAGGTACATTTGGAAACTCTTTGGAAACTTTTAAAATAGAATCTGGATAATTGAATGTGGATTTCATATCTTCCCAAGATGGTCCAATATGAATCAGTACAGGAAGTCTATATTCATTACATATTTCATATAATGGGTATAACCCTTTATCATCTATTTCATAGCCACATGGAGGATAAAGTTTTAGTCCGCTGAATTTATATTCTTTTATACATTTTTCAAATAAATCAGCTCCTTTTTTCCCCCTTCTTGGATCTATTCCTGCAAATACGATGAACCGCTCAGGATATTTTTTTAACATTTCACCATGAATATCTATAATATTGTTTAGATTATCTGGCTCTTGCCTACCATATCCAAAATCCACCTGCAGTACAACAGCTTTATTAATTCCAGATTCATCCATTACCTTGATTTTTTTTTCTCCATCAAAATCATCCAAAATATTATTTACATAGTTCTGTAAAAAATCATCTGATACTTGGATTGGAATTTCCTTTTCCAGCTTTTTTCTTATTGTTGTTTTTATATTCTGAATCCAATAATCTGGATATACCCGTATATCCGATAGATGAGTATGCATATCAATTATCATAAATATGTCCCACCTTTCTTGTTAAACATTAATTATCTGATCTACTATGACATCAGCTCCGTTAATCTTTTCTATCTCCTGAAGATTTGATATATAAGTATCATATCTTTCTAAAATATCATTGATGCCTTCAGTAAATTTATCTAGACTATCTACTATTACACCTATTTCATGTTCTTTAATAAAATCGGCTGCTCCTTTTTCCTGATATAAGAATCCTTCCATTTTATCAAGGAGCATAGGTTTTCTCATGTAAATACATTCATAAAAACTATTAGCACCTGGTTTTGTCAGAACCACATCCGATATCCTTAGAATATCATTCATGTTATTCACATAACCTAGTATCTTGACTCTTTCATTTTCTCCTATAATCATCTTAGCGATATTATAAAGAGGTTCATTTTTACCACATATAAAAATTATCTGTAGATCACTGAATTTGTTTACTGCTTCTTTTAGATATTCCTTACAATGAAAAGCTCCCTGTGAACCGCTGTTGATAAGAAGTATTTTCTTATCACGACTAAGTTCCAATTCCTTATATATCTCTGAAACTTGGGCTTCTGCGTACTCTTTCAAAAAGACTTCATTGATTGGATATGCATTTTCATATATGTATTCTTCATCAATGTTCTTGGTCAGATATTTTTTGACAGAGCTTCCTGTACAGAAATAACGATCTGCACCTTTTACATCAAATCCTACAGAAATAGGTACATATGGGTCAGTAACAACAATATAGAATTTGATTTTATCTCTTAATCCCAGTTCCTCCAGTGCACGTATTACTGCAAAATTGATTGTATGTGATGTAGATATAATTACATCAAACTGATTATCTATAATAAAATCCTTTATTTTTTTCTCAACACCAGCATAAAAGTCCTCTGATAGGTCAGGTCTAGTCATATAAGAGAGTTCACTGAATTTATAGCATAGTGGTGTAGAAGTCATCATTAGAAAATTATAATAATCACTTATTATTTTATTGCTAATCATCAAGTCCTCATAAAAAGATTCGAAAACCTCCACATGAATGGACCTTTTTTCAAATGAACCCTTTAACGCATTTGCCACACTTATATGACCATTTCCCGTTCTGGCTGATAATATTCCTACTTTCATTTTCCTGCCTTCCTCTCCCACTAACCTGATGGTATATCTATTTGTTACTCTCTATGCTTTCAATTCCAAAGAAGTTTGGTTCAAAATATAGAGATGGTAAGATACCTTCTGTTTCATGTGTACATTGTTCACAAACCTTATGACGATTTACCATATTTTTCACTTTCAACGCTTGTTCGCTATTCCATAATTTTATGAAATCCATATCGTAATCTCTTAAGTTACCCATGGACACTGGTTTATTATTGCAGGTCACATCATTGAAGACTTCACATACATTGACTTCTCCATCAAAATCAATAAATGCTCCATGCTTACCTGCATAACACATAAACTCTCTTTTTCCCGATTTCAATGTCCTATTGGTGTAATAGTATTGTGATGCTGGTATATATGTAGTTGGTTTATCACATCTACCATTAAGCCCCTGTAGAGTATACTGCTCTAATATTTTTCTTGCATTCTCATAATTCTTAGGTTCAACTTCTTTTAGGTATTCCCCGCCTCTTGGACTTTGTCTTACCAAAAGCATCATTACACTATCTGGTTTCAATGTTTCATAGACCCATTTGAAGAAATCAGGAAGTGTTTCTTGATTAACTGAGTTCATTGTTACAACAACATTCTGAATGATATTTCCGTATATCTTATTTAATTTTTTACATTCATTCCATGTCTCGATGCTCTTCTTAAATGTACCTTTTCCTCTTATCTCATCATTTTCATTTTCAAAACCTTCAAATGAAAAATTCAAGGAGTAGTTTTCATATTTTGAATAATTGCTTATATGCTCCATTTGTTTTATTATCTTATCTGTAAGTTGTCCATTAGTACTGCTTGAAAATGCCTTTGCATGATTATTCATTCTGAATAACCTAACTATTTCATATAAGTCTTCTCTTAGGAAAGGTTCTCCTCCACATAGCAATGCATTAAGGAAAAAGCCCATTGATTTCGACATCTTCTCTATTTCATCCAAGGTCAATTCTTTTCTAACTTTTTCAATTAATGATTTATCTACATCATGATTGAAACAATGTTTACACCTTAAATTACATCTGTTGGTAACTAAAAAAGATAATGTTAATGGTGTAGCATCTTGAAACAAATGATTTCTCTGATACATATTTAGTATGTGATGTAAGCTGTTGAAATCACTTTCATACTGTTCTTTATCGAAATTTTTCAATTCTCTATCCCTCCAAATTTATTTCATCTATTTACCTTTATTTACAATTTCATCGGCAATATCTATTACATCTTGAATTGTTTCTATTCTTGATAAATCAACATTGTTATCAGTTGAATTAACATCTATTCCACTCTCTATAAGCATAGCTGAAATTGCTATCATTTTTATGGAATCTAGTCCAAGGTCCTCTCTAAGTTTGGCTTCTGGTTTTACAAGCTTTCTTTTCTTCTTAAGCACAATATTTGATATAATATCTAAAACTATTTTTGAAGTATCTTTCATTTTATCCTCCATTTCTATACATCACATAATTATCAGATTTTATGTGTATAGTTTTTCTATGTTTGATTTATATGCTTCGTATACAGCATTTCTATTTATCTTCAATGTGGAATTCATCAATCCATTTTCCACTGTGAATGGACTATCAGCGATAATGAATTCTTTTATCTTGAAATTATCTGAATATCTTTTGTTGATTTCATTTATTGCATCTTCTATTTTGTTGACTGGTGTATTGGCATCTTCTAAAACAATAATACAGCTGATAAAAGGTTTCTGATTACCTATTGCAACTGCCTGCTTGATTAGGTTTGTCTGTTTCAAATCATCTTCAATGATTCGTGGATGTATCTTATCCCCATTACTCAGAATAAGAACTTCCTTCAATCTCCCTTCAACATATAAGTAACCATCTTCATCAACATGACCTAAATCACCTGTAGCTACATAACCGTCTTCTCTAAAAGTTTTTTTGCTGTTGTTTTCATCATTTATATAACCAGTACCCCATGAAAAATCACTTTTAATCAGTATTTCATTATTATCACTTATCTTTATTGTTTTAGTCTTGAAAGGTTTTCCTACACTTCCAATCCTGTATGCTTTTGGATTATTCATTGATACCAAACCGACTTCATTTATTCCATATACCTCATAAACTCTTAAATTTGCTTTTTCATAGAACTTCAATAAATTTTCATCTGTATGGGCTGAGCCGGTAACTAAAATTCTCATATTCTGTCCAAAGAGATCTTTTAAGCTTTTGAATACCTTCTCATGAAGTCCTCTAAGCATAGAAGATGGCAATATCTTGTCTAACACATGATATAACCTATAATTAAAACGTTTCTTGAAAGTCTGTTGTGTCATGCTCATGAATGTTCTATAAAATGTTTCAAACAGGTATGGTACCCCCTGCATAATTGTAGGCTTAGAAAGTGCAAGTACACGTAATAGTTCATTTGTGTTGGTCAGCACCAAATTGAAATGTACTAAAACTGAAGCATATACAAATAGTCTTGCATTGGATATAGATAGTGTAAGAAAATCTATGATTTTATCATCTTCTGTAAGATCATATGAATCTACTAGATGCTCCATCCATTCCTGTACACATTTGCTCCTTACTTCTATTCCTTTTGGTACACCTGTCGTTCCCGAAGTAAATATGATCGTAAAATTATCTTCATCTTCAATTTCATTCATTTCCAAATCACTATAATCTTCTTTTTCAGCATCTAATAATAGATTTTCAAGATTAATGATTTCTTCACTATCATTCACATATTTTTCATCAGCAAAGAATAGCTTTAAATTATATTCCTTGGATAGTGTTTGAATTTTTCCCTTGAAATCTTTTTCTGGAAAAGGTACCGATACAGATCCATTTGTAATGACAGCCAAATCCAAAATCATATACTCATAAGAATTCATGCCTATTATTCCAACTCTATCGCCTTTTTGCACTCCTTTATACTTCAAGTATGAGGATACTTTCATAACATCAACATACATATCGGAGAACACTTTCTTGAAATATGTACTTCCATTGTAATATTCAACATAGTTTCTATCATTTTCTTTCATTGCTTGTAAGACATAATCTAACTTGAACAAATCATTCATAATCATTCCTCTTTTCATTTAACATTACACATGTCAAATTCACTATTTTCTAACAGAAGATTTCCCAGTGCTGATAAAAATTTCTCTATCTGGTCATAGGTAATAGTCAATGGTGGTTCTAAACGAATCAAACTCATGTTATTTGTTGAATATGCAGTAACTATGCCATATTCATTTATAAGTCCTGAAGCTATATATGCTCCATAACTGTTGAATGGAAGTTCTTTGATGCCATTAGCTTCTTTCAAGGTGTCATCAATATTATTTTCAAACTCCACACCAACCATGAGACCCCTACCTCTTACTTCTTTTATACCGTAATATCTCTCTTTCAGATTATTAAGTCCTTCCATTAGAAACTTGCCTTTTTCTTTACATTCTTTTACTAAATCTTCCTTCACAATAGTCTCTATTGTTGCTATTCCAGCGGCACATGCATATGTATTACCACCGAATGTAGTTGAATGGAGCATACATGTACTAAGTTCACCATATGCTTTTTGATATACCCATTCTTTTGATATACAAGCACCCATTGGCATTATTCCACCGCCAAGAGATTTTGCCAGACATAAGATATCAGGTACTATATTTTCTTGTTCATATGCAAAAAAAGTTCCTGTTCTTCCAAATCCTGTCTGTACCTCATCCAAGATAAGAAGTACCTCATGCTTAGTACATAGTTCTCTGACTTCTTTGAAATAATTCTGTGGTGGTGTAATTATTCCACCTTCCCCTTGTATGGGTTCAACAATAAATGCTGCAGCACCTTCGGCTAATTCTTTTTCCAATTCCTCTATGTTTCCATAAGGAACTTCAATCATATCAGGAATCAATGGTTCAAATTTCTGTCTGTAATGTGCTTGACCTGTAACAGTCAACGCACCAAAACTCTTACCGTGATAGGAATTCCTGCAATATATTATTCTGCTTTTGCCAGTAGCAGCTCGTGCCATTTTAAGTGAACTTTCCACAGATTCAGAACCACTGTTACAGAAAAAAACATGCTGCAATTGGTTATCAGTAAGTTTCACAAGATTTTCTGCCAGCCCGGCTTCATAAGGATTCAAACCGATAAATGCTAGATTCAGCTTATTTCTGACTTTATCCAACGCATCAACTACATGAGGATTATTGCTTCCTAGATTCATGGCTCCATAAGCTCCTAAGAAATCTATGTATTCATTACCCTCTGAATCTTTTATGACACAATTGTCAGCATCCTTATAAACTTTATCGCAGTCTAGTATTTTCAGAAGTTCAGTTAGTTTCGTATTCAGTCTATTGTGATTAATAGTTTTGACCTCATCATCACTCATGCAATCTATATCATCAATATCATATAATTTGTATCCTTTGTTTTCGTACATGATTCTATCTCCTATTAATACATAATTGTTATTATATTTTTATCAATCCAGATTACCAGCTACTACAGCAAGTGCCATCTGCCAGTATGCATAGATTTCATATCTGCTTAATTCATTAGTCTCCATTACAGGAAGTCCTGCACCTAGATAATCACAACCTAACCAATAATCATCGTAATCATTGGTTAACAGAGTTATATCATTCTCTTCTGGATGCTTGTAAAGTTCAGTCCCAGGAAAAGGAGTACACATTGTACAGTGGGTAAAATCAATTACATCTTCATCCAGGAATCGCCTTAATAGTTTAATGGTGGCATGTGCACTATCATGAGTTTCATTAGGCAATCCAAAAACCCAATATGTATACAAACGAATACCTGCATTCTTAACCATTTTACAAGCATTCAAAGCTTTATCCACTGTTGTGTTTTTGTTGGTGTGATCCAAAATATCTTGGTCAGCACTTTCAATGCCTAGACAGATTAGAATACAACCTGCTTTTTTCATGAGTTTCGTTATATTCTCATCAACTAAATCCACTCTACTCTGGCATATCCATACAATATCAAGTTTTCTCTTAATGATCTCATTACAGAAATCAAGTGCATAATCATACGAGCTAAGGAAATTCAAATCACCTATCATGAATAATTTCCATCCATGTGTCTTGTTATAGTATTCCAATTCATCTACTACACACTTGACCTTACGGAATCTTAATTTATTAAATATTTTGCTTGGAACGCAAAAAGAACAATTGTTACTACATCCTCTAGAGGTTATGACCCTTATCATTACATCATCTGTAATGTGTTTGGGAATAAGCTCATACATAGGATAAGGAATGGTATCCAAATCTTGTATGAATTCTCTTTTTGGAGTCAGACAGATACTTCCATCTCCTTTACGAAATGCTACACTTTTTATTGAAGACAACTTATCAAGATCCATCCCATACCCAAAAAACATATCAGCTATTTCTACCATAGTTTCTTCTCCTTCACCAATAGAAACTATGTCTATGCTTTTTGTGCTTTTGAGTATATTCTCATATTCAAAACTTCCATGAACACCGCCTAATACAACAACACACTCACTATTTATACTTTTTATAGTTTCAGCAATCTTGACTGCCCATTTATAATTTACTGTCATACAAGAGATAGCCACGAATTGTAAAAAATTCTTAGGTATCTGTCCTATCTCTTTCTCTATATCCTCTTCATTGATGGGTCTTTTTTGGGTCTCTCTAACATCATTATCAACCACTGAGAAATCAACATATTTAAGATTATAACCACATTTATTCAAGCATGCCGCTACATAAAGCAAACCGATATTGGGTTCTATGGCATGATATCCATTAACTCCATTATCAAGTTTATTTTCTATTATTATGTCATTCATCTTTTTATCAAGCTTATTCCAATATGCACCTTGAATTACATCAACACCTAAATCTGATTTGAAAATAGGCGGCTGTATTAGTAGAACGTTTTTAACCATTTGAAATCTCCTCTTTCCTGTTCATTTCCAAGAAATAATTTATCTTAAGTTCACTCAATGTTGAAAATAATACAACTGAATCAACATCTAAATTGTAAGTTTCATCTATATACTTTACCCCTAATTCCTTAAAACCCATCTCTTTACATATGTGATAACTAGCTGAATCCTGGAAAGTATCTGCAAATATGTATTTACTTCCAATATCAACCAGGTTCTTATATATTTCATTCATAAGTATTATTATTGCTCTAGAATAACGGTAATTCTTTTTCACCATCATTCTGCTTACTTCAACTTTATCACTGTCATTCAAAAACTGTTGATCACCAATTTTATTTAATATCAGTAATCCCTGACCCTTATCAATAATTATTCTTGCATATGCTACTATCTCCTTATTATTCCTTAAAATGATATGTCTGGAATATTCATCATAAATATCATACTCCTGCTTTGAATAATAAGAATTAGAGTCGTCATATCCCGCTTTAAGATAACTTAATTCTTCAATATATACCTCAAACCTGAATTTGTATATTTCATCAAGTTTATCTTTTCTGTCAATTGAGTTTATTACTTCAACATTTATCACTCTTATATTCTTCCTCTCATTAAATAATGGCGACCGTTTATAATATTATCAATAATATTCCAACAGATTATAATTCTGGTCTTTGACTTTTCCAAATTCCATACATATTACTTGATCTGCCAAATTAAAATATCTGTCATCATGGGTTATAGCAATTATACATTTACCTTTTTCTTTTAGTTTAGGCAATAATTCAGTATAAAAGAATTCTCTGAAAACAGGATCTTGGTCAGCTGCCCATTCGTCAAATAAGAAAATAGGTTTATCTTCTAAATAACTTATTAATAGTGCTAGTCTCTTTCTCTGACCTGTTGAAAGTTTAACAGTAGAAAATTCATTTTCCTTTATTGAGACTTTTTCAAACAATCCTAATTCTTTTAAATACTCTTCTATGGCTCCCTCCTTACCTTCAATATTTACTCCATATAATTTATCAAAAAGATAGAAGTCGCTAAATACTGTTGTATAATACTTACCTAATTCATCTAACATCACTTTCTTATTATTTATGTAAATCTTACCTTCAACTGGTTTGTATAGACCTGTTAGAAGTTTTACCAAAGTAGTTTTACCACTACCATTTCCACCTACTATGAATGATATCTGACCTTTACCAAACTCTGCATTGATTGGTCCTATTTCAAAACCGTTTTCATCTTCAACCTTATATTTGTATCTTCCATCTACAATCTTGATACTATGAAAATCATGTATTCTATCATTCTTAGAAGAGGCATCCGTATCTTCGCAGCTTATATCCAATTTCTTAATCAATTCTCCAATTCTGTTCCAGCTGATTTTTGTACGTATCACATTTGGTACAGCATTAAGAACAGCATTTATAGGTCCTGTAACATATAGTAAGACAAATACATATTCTCTTAAATGCATATTTTGATTCTTGAATACTATTGGAAATATGAATACTATAGCTCCTATAACAATTGTGAATAAAGATTCTCCAACAATGAAGACCCCTGCGAATTTATAGCTTCCTTTTTTAATTTTGTCTTTATAATCTTCACAAGTCTCTTTCATATCCTGTTTATAAGATATTTTCTTATCATGGTTGAGACTTAATTCCTTGAATCCACCAATCATATCACCAATACGTTTGAAAAATACATTTTGAGAAGTTCTTGCCTTTTCTAAATGCCCATTTGCATTTTTCATAATAAGCATGTACAGACTAACAGCAATAAGCACCACTCCTAGAACTATACCCAGTCCATATATACTGACTATCCCGAGATAAACAAAACAGCATATTATGGTAATAAGGCTTGTCAAACCTGTAATCAACACATTGGAGAAGTTACTTATTACTTCAGTATCATTATTCAAAACAGTTTCTATCTGACCAGAATCCAAACTTGAAAATTGTTCATAATTGGATTCAAGGACTTTTGATGTTATGTCCATCCTCTTTTTATAAATGATTTCATTTGATATTTTTATCAAGTCGAATCTTACGATTCTCTGACCGAATATGTATATCAACAATCCTATGATAAAATATATGAATAATACTTTATCAAAACGTTCGCCTCGTGATATAGCCATATTTATCATAAAAATGATCATTGAATTTCCAAACCCACTAATTGCACTTACGATTACTAATGGTACAAGATTATAGGTTTCATCACTTACTTTATAACTAGAGAGCACATAATATATAAAGAAACATACCAAACCTACTGAAACTACATTAGCCGCAATATATAATGAATCAGGCATCCATACCCTTGCAAATTCCCATCCAGCATTAGCAAAGAATAATCTAGGTATAAATCTCATCCCTACTATAAATGCTGTTAAAATTACCCCTAATACTACTGCATTCTTATAATTTGTTTTAATATAATTATCTGTCTTATGTTTTTTCAAATAGCTTATTCTTATGATTTGTTTAATTATCAATACTATAACTGCTATAATGAATATAAGGAAAAATCCTATTATAAATCTAGATATATTATTTAAGATTCCAACAGTATCCTCAGCTTTAACAATCCTATGATTACCCTCTAAAATATTATATATTTTCTCAGTCAAGCTTGTGGTATACACGGAATTTACATTTGCTAATACACACACACCTATTTTTTTCTCAGAATTGAATAAAATGAATGATGAGAAGTTAGGATTATCACCTCCATGAAAAACTAATTTTCCATCTACAGTTTCATTGCAATACCAGCCAGAAGCATAATATGCGTTATTTAAACCAGTGCTATTAGCGTGATTGGCTTCATGAGTCATTTGCAATAACTCTGAATCTTCTGTGCTAATCATTCCCATTTGGATTTTTATCCATCTGCACATATCTTCTATATCAGAAACAATATATCCAGCAGGTGTATTACCCTTGTAAACTGGTGCATCATATTTCTTAATCCCAAATAGACTTTCTTTATATCCTGAAGATATATTACTGACTTGCTCAGCAGTGGTATTTGTCAGACCAAACTTATCAAAAACATTATCCTGCATATATTTTTCATATGATTCTCCAGTCACCTTTTCAATAATCAGACCTAGAATATCATAGTTGATGGTAGCATATTCAAATCTAGAACCAGGATAATTTTTAAGTGACATATTTGAAAAGCCATATACTGTATCATGCAAACTATTTTCATCATTACTTTCAGGGATATCCACTATACTATTAGTGGGTATTCCACTTGTATGATGAAGTAATTGTTCTATAGTAACATCAACTTGCCCATTATATTTTTTCCCTCTATAACTCTTATAATAATTAAGATAGAAATTATCTAGATAATCACTGACCTTGCCATCTAATTCAATTTTATTTTCTTTGATTAATTGTGATACAGCAAATGCTGTAAAGGCTTTACTATTAGATCCTATTTGAAATAAAGTACTATTATCTACTTTTGTTTTATCATCCAGCTCTGAATAACCAAAAGAATTAATATATGTATCATTACCATCAATGTAACATAAAGATAAACCTGGAATATTCCCTTTATCCATAGTTTTTTGTATTGTACTATTTATAATAGCATCTTTATCATTAGAAACATCATCATAAGAAAAGTGTAATATAGAATAAACGACTACACCTACTACTATAACCGCAAATAGACACAATATCGTAATTTTTCTTTTCATTAATTATATCCTCTATCCCTTCTTCGTAATTTTATTATTGAACCCTTAATAAATTAATCTAAAACTTCAACTATTATTTTCACCCAAGCCAAAACAAGCGTAAATAAATACTATATTACTTAATTAACTAAATTAGATACTATTTAATGACTATATTTAATAATATCTATATTTACTATTATCTAATAATATAGCTTTTTATGTCTTATGTAGTATAAACCAAATTAATTATACACTATTCTATACTATTTTTCAATATTTTTGTGTTTATTGTTACTTTTTAATAAATTAATGAAATTTAATATAATACATCATATTTCTTTATAGTCTAAAATAATACTTTTTTCTGTAAATTTCGATGTATATTTACTAATATTGTATTATCTACATGGTAAATATTGTATTAATATAGTTATTTCTGCTATAACATTTATTGATAAATGTCATAAAAATAGTTATTAAATAAAATATTTTAATAATAGTATTTATTTGATATAATGATATAAGAACGTAAAGGAGTAGATTTGATGGAAAAACTAACTTTCACTATGGAAAATTATCTAGAAGCAATATACGAATTATCAAGAGAAGGTAATGGAAGTGCAAGAGTATCTGATATCGCTAAACGTCTTGGTGTCACAAAAGCCAGTACCAATAGCGCCATGACCACATTAACTAAAAAAGGTTTAATAATTAATGAAAAATATAAAGAAATCGTATTAACAGAAAAAGGAAAAGTTATAGCTGAACAGACCTCTCATAAACATCATGTCATCAGTCGTTTCTTAATAGAAATATTAAATATAGACCCAGTAATAGCTGACAAGGATGCATGTGCTATTGAACACGTTATCAGTGATGAATCCGTATCAGCTATGTTAAATCATTACTTAAAAAATGACTGAAAACAAATTCTGTTTATCAGTCATTTTCTAAATTATTATTTATGCCCTAACCATCCTTCCCTAATTATATAACCTCCCAAATCTCCACCTTCTGGTCCCATCTCAATAACATAATCCCCTCTTTTGATTAACATAGGGTTATGCTCAATAACTATAACAGTCGCCCCGCTGACTTCCCTACTATCAGTACCGTAAAAAAGCTGTTTCTTGAAATCCTCTGATAGATTCTTGAAAGGTACTTCCAAATCTTCCTTCATGTCATCAGCCAGTGCGAGGACTTCTCCTTTCATCCAGTTAGCATTAGGCTTATCCCTAAACTTTCTTAGGTTTCCCCACCAGAGAGAAGCTCCATTTAAAATTGATTTCTCAGGATTATCAATAATAAGATTAACATCTATTTTCATTTCTTCCCCTAATCCTTTACAAACAGGGCACATATAATCTGGATTATTATAACTGAATACGGAAGGTGTCAGTGGGAAAAAAATACTTCCACATTTACTGCAAACATTATTTTTAGGAACAGTTTCATTACAATAAGGGCATACTCTTTCACCTATGGTAGCATATAGTAGTCTTAGATAATCTCCAATTCTAGACACTGAACCAACTGTTGATCTGGGATTCATTCCTAGGTTTCTCTGTTCTATAGCTATAGCAGGTTGTAATCCAGTTATTCTTTTAACTTTTGAATCATTGTAATCATTATCTATGTGTGTGTTGGAAGCAATCAAATCCATAAACTGCTTTCTGCTCTCATTATAGATGGTATCAAAGGCAAGACTAGACTTACCACTTCCGCTAACTCCTGTTATTACTGTAATTTTATCCTTTGGTATTTTTACAGAAATATCTTTTAGATTATGGATAGAAGCATTTTCAACAATAATTTCATTAGAATTTATATTCTCTAATTCCAAATTATTTTCTGGCTCAAGCTCTTGTATAAAAATCTGTTGATTCTTGTTTATATTTCTGTTAGAATTTCTGTTAGTACTTTGAATCTTTCTACTAGAATCCAGAAACGTTTTATAACCAGTCCAATGTGACACCCAATCCGGAACTTTTACATCATCAAAAACAGCAACAGCATTATAAGGCATGATCTGTAATATATTCGTATCTTCAAAGCCATCAAATCCACAGACTTCAATGAAATGATTAACTTTATCCACAGATTTCACCTTTATAACTGTGGATGCCAGTGGATTAGGTCTTACAGGTGACCTAGTTGCAAAAACTCCACATCTAGGCGCAATCTATAATATAAAAGCACAAGAATTATTATATTCAAATGCTTTTTATTATATCATAATGTAATCTTCTTGAGCCTTCTAAAGGCAAGAGCAAAACTTAAAAAACACAAAACAACAAAGAGTAATATGACAGGTAAGATGTCACCTAACATTATTGATTCTCCAAATATTAGACTTCGTATAGAGTTAATAACATGGGTAAAAGGATTGAGATTGATTGCTGCTTTGAGTCCACCAGACAAATTGTCTACAGGAAATAATGCAGAACTCAAAAAGAAAACAGGAAGTACTATAGCATTCATTATGGTTTCATAGATAACTTCATTAGGAAGCATAAGACTTATGGAATAACATAATCCGGACATAAAGAACGCTGTCAAGAATATCAATAGAATTATCAATAAAACCCCCAAAACCCCAGATGCTACTCTAACCGAGAAAAAAAGTCCTGTAATACATAAAATAGCAATTTCTAAAAAGGATAGTAATACTGATTCCAGCATTTGACCTAGTACTATGGATATTCGACTTACAGGAGCTATAAGTATCCTATAGAAACTTCCATTAGACTTATTGATGAAATTGATTATTCCACCACTGCAAGATGATGCGAAGGCAACTAACACAATAAGTCCAGGTAAAATAAAAGCAGTGTAATTAGTGTTATCTATACTTTTCATTGTCTGTCCTGCTACAGCACTATATAGAACAAGCCAGATAAAAGGTTGTAATACTGGTATCAATATTGAAATAGGATTCTGAAAACGCCATTTCATATTACGCCATAGAAAATTCAGCATATAAGTACCTCCCCTCTATTATTGTTTGAATCTGTTAATGCTAAGAATACATCTTCTAATGTTGGTTCTACAATCTCAATTGCACTGAAATTCACATTATTATCTATCAGCCATTTGTTGATGGCTTTAAACCCTATTCTACTATCTTCTACCCCTACAAAAATAGAATTATCTCTTGTCTTACTGAACTTGATTAAACCAGTACTATCAAGCATATTTTTATATTTTACAACTTCCTTCTTGTTAGTGAGTACTATATGAATCATATTCTGTCTGATAATCCCTCTTAGGTTCGAAGATGTTCCATGTGCTAATTCTCTACCTTGTTTCATAATACAAATATTATTACTCAACTGGTCTGCTTCTTCCAGATAATGTGTTGTAAGAAAAATGGTAGTTTTATATTCATCACGGATCTTTAATAACATTTCCCACATTGATTTTCGTGACATTGCATCCATACCTACAGTTGGTTCATCCAAAAATAGTATTCTAGGAAGTGATACCATATTCATTGCTATATCCAATCTACGTTTTACCCCTCCTGAATATGATGATGTAGGATATTTTAGATAACTTACAAGACCGAAACTATTAATCAATGAATTAATCCTTTCTCTTGCTACTTGTTTATCCACTTTATACATCCTGCTTTGAAACATCATATTTTCCATAAGGGATAGATGTTCATCAATGGAAATATGCTGTGCCACACAAGCTATCTGAGTACGAATCCAGGAAGGGTCTATACATAAATCTTTACCTAAGATGGTAACTTTACCAGATGTGGGTTTATAAAAAGTTGTTAGTATATTGATTAGAGAGGATTTTCCTGCTCCATTAGGTCCTAGAAGAGAAAATATCTCTCCTCTATTCACTTTTAGATTCAAACCATCAAGGGCTTTAACCCCATTTTTATATTGTTTAACCAATTTGTCAGTCTCAATCGCCAGCATTATTTTCCCCCTCTTCAATAGGGAATATTATCTCTGTAATATACTTATCTGGATTACCTTTGAGTATTAGTCCAGGTCCTTTTATATATACTTCTCTCCAAGGTGGTTGTACCTTCAGATTATTTTCTTCTATATAATTTCTCATTGCTTCATAAGCCTTTGGTAATCCATCATATCCTCCAATATGTGTAAGACATGCTGCTCTTACCCTTGGTAACTCTTTTATTGTTATCCCTTGACTATTGGGGGTTTCACCAGTAGGAACACATAATTCCAATTCACCTATACCATTCTTTTTATCTATATCATAATAAGCAAAAAATGGTGCCCCGTTTGATTTTCCTCTGATAGATTTAAATACATTGGGAAACTGTCTGGAAGCTTGAGTAATATTTCCTTTATAACCCATTGCAGCTACTCTTATTGGTTCTATATCTTTGATATTTATATCATATTTCATTTCCTTCCTCCTTGATCTTCTTAACTCCTATCCATACTTCTGAATGCATACCTTTTGATTTATCACCCCTTACAGGATAGACTTCTATATCTGGCAATTTTGCATATTCATAACTAGAGAATGGTAACCACTCCGTTAAAAAACGTCTAAATATGGTTTGAATTGATTCTGGTAAAGGACCATCACATTCAAAAATCACCCATGTAGCTTCTGGTATTTTCAAGACAGACATGTTCTCTGGAACCTCTTTATCTGTTGATGCACCAATATAGTAATATATCTCTTCTGGATTTTTATATTCAGTGATGCCTAATACACCCTTTGGTTCTTTATCAGCCAGTTTACATATTTCTGTAAATATATTGCTATCTAATGTTTCTCCCCAAAACTTTGGCACTATCTTAAAATTCTGTTCTACTTCTTCTTTCAACGGAACTCTGATCCCAACAATCCTTATAGGACTTTTTTTCTCAATTCTATACCTCATACTTTCACCCCCAGTAACCTTAATACTAAAACTAATAGGTGGATAAGAGTTTAAAATGGTACCCTCTTTTCTAGCAGCAGTAGGTGAAACACCATGAACCCTCTGAAAAGCACGATTAAAAGAAGTTGGAGAATCATAACCATATTTCAAGGCAATATCCGTAACTTTTTCATCACTTGTCTGTAGTTCAAAAGCGGCTTTTGTCATTCTTCTACGGCGTATATAGCTTGATAGTAGAACATCTGCTACATAGGAAAACATTCGTTGAAAGTAGTATTTTGAACAACAAGCAATCTTAGCAGCTTCATCATATGAGATATCTCCTGTCAAATTTTCTTCTATATAATCAATTGCTTTACTTAGTTTCGTTAACCACTCCATTTTTTCACCTCCTGAGTAAAAGTTTAGCACAATTAAAATTTTATATCTTCTCTTTTAGTGTCCTGTTTTGTAAACTTTTATTTAATGGATTTTTTATTATTAATAAGCATTATTTTTTATCTCACAATAAGTATAATTTATATCAAAAAATCAAAAAATAAGTTATTACCTTTTGAAGGAGCAATTAAATTGAATAAATCCGTAATAATAGTTGGTGCTGGTGTTGGTGGCTTGGCTACAGCTGTAAAATTATTAAGTAAAGGATATAATGTGACCATATATGAAAAGAATACTAGAATAGGTGGCAGAGTTAATCTTATTGAAACAGATAATTTTAGATTCGATCTCACCGCCTCTATATTGATGACACCTGAAATATATAAGGATGTTTTTAGATATGTTGGTAAGGACTATAAAGATTATATTAATTTTATAGATTTAGACCCTATCTATAGAGCATTCTATTTTGATGGGAGTCATTTTGACCTTTTCAGGGATATTGGCAAACTCACTGAAAGCTTGGAAACTTTATCAAAAAAGGACTCAATAGGCTACTATAAATTTTTATCTAAAGTATATGAAAAATATTTAATCGCCAATAAATATTTTCTTAATAATTCTTTTAGTCAACCTCTTGATTTCTTTAACTTTGTTTCATTACAAAAAATGTTGAAAATCAATACATTCAGTAATGCTTACACTCATATATCCTCGTATATAGATAGTGACAATCTACGGAATCTAATTGCTTTTCAATCTCTATATGTTGGTATATCTCCTTTTGACGGTCCTAACATCTACAATTTAGTTCCCACCATAAGTCAGCTATATGGTCTTACACATCTTGAGGGTGGTATGTATTCATATATAGAAGCATTAGAAAAAATGATTTATGAATTTGGTGGAAAAATAATAACTGATACTCCTGTCGAAGAAATAGTTATAGAGAATGGTTCTGCAACAGGGATTAAAAGTAAATCTGGAATTGATAAAGCTGATATAGTAGTGTGTAATGCAGATTTTCCATATGCCATTAAAGAATTAATTAAAGATAATGAAGCTAAAGGTAAATATACTGATAAGAAAATATCTAAAATGAAATATTCCTGCTCTACATTTATCATGCATCTAGGTCTTAAGAAAAAATATCCTGAGCTATCAGTTCATAATATTTATATTGGTGATGATTTTGAAAAAAATATCCAATCAGCGTTCTTTAAAAACGTTCCTGAGAATCCTTCATTATATATATATTGTCCAAGCAAAATAGATGATACTATGGCAAAAGAAGATATGGAATGTATAAATATAACAGTTCGTGTACCTAATCTATTATCCAATGATATTACTTGGAATGAAGAAACCATCAACATAATGAAAGATAGAGTTTTTGCTCAACTTTCTAATATAGAAAGCTTATCAGATATACAAGAAAATATCATTTATGAAAGTGTAACAACTCCTTATGATATGTTAACAAGATTTAATTCTTATGGGGGAACTTCTTTTGGACTTAGCCCTACTCTTTTACAGACCAACTATTTTAGACCCCATATAAAATCACCTACTGTAGATGATTTATACTTTGTAGGAAACTCAGTTCACCCTGGTACAGGAATTTCTATTGTGTTATTGTCTAGTAAGCTTGTGGTGGAAGAGATATTGAAAAAATTGTAGATTGTTGTTATTTGTTATTTTAGCTAATTATATATTTTTCTTTAAAACTATCAATGTATATTATCTTTTAATTTACTAAATTTAGTTTTTTGCAGCTTTAGCTTTATAGAATTAAAATTTTCCTAATAATTATAAAACCAGTCTAAATCATTCTATTAATATCAAATTATTTTTACAATATCAAATAAAAACATTGATATTTTATATTTAATGCTGTAAAATATTATTAATTTATACACAATATTAAATTAAGGGGTAAATTTAATGTCAATAAAAATTAAAGAAAACAACAAATTTTATGTTTATAATGATAATGTAATGATTTTTTTACCAGAAATAGAATATAAAGAACTAGACATTGAAAAATATAAAAATTCATTCAATGATAAATTTTATGATTTTCCATCTTCTATTGCAATTAATATGATAAATGATTGCAATCTTAATTGTAATTATTGCTATGCAAATCAAGGAAACTATAATAAAAAAGGCATAAAAATTAGTGTACCTAGTGCTAAGAAAGCCATTAATTACATTGTTAAATGTATAATTGATAATGGTGAGAAAAAAGCTAAAATCACTTTTTTTGGTGGTGAACCATTGTTAGCATATAATGAAATTAAAAAACTTGTTTTATATTGTAAAAATGAATTTCCACAAATAGATTTCAGATTCGGAACTATAACAAATGGTACTTTATTAAATTCGGCAATGGTTAATTTTTTCGAAAAAAACAAATTTGGATTATCTATAAGTATTGACGGTGATAGATCAACACACGATAAATATAGAAAATTTATAAATGGAATGGGATCATATGATAAAATTATTAGTAACATAAAATTATTGAATGATTATTCAAGATGTTCAATAAGAATAACTATAACAAATGATAATTATAAAATTGATGAATATATAAAAAGTTTATTAAAGGAAACAGATATCAGAAAATTCACATTTGGTATAGATACTAACATATCAACTGATGATTATGAAAAGTTTTTTATTCATTATAATAACCTTTATAGTAATTATTTAAAAGATATTAAAGAAGGATTTTATTATGATATAACAAATATTACAATGCCAATAATACATTTAATATATAGAGCAAAATCATTCTCTTATTGTAAAGCAGGAACAGCTTATTTTGCTTTGGCATCTGATGGCAAAATATATTCATGCCATAGATTTGCTAGCAATATTGTCAAAGAAATAACTAATATAGATAATATAAATATTATAAATGAGTATTCAAAAAATTTTAAAAAAGAACAAATTAATCATAAAAATAATGTAAATAATGAATGTTATTCTTGTGCCTTTAAAAATATATGTAGCGGAATATGTCCATATGATACTTACGTTGAAACTGGAAAATTTCTTGGATATTCAAAAAGAATATGTAAATTAAGAAAAAAAACGCTTATAAACATGTTTTCATTAATTGCTAAATTAGACCAAGAAAAAACAAATGTAAAAAAAGATTTCATGACATACATAATTAAATCAAAATCAAATGGATAATAATCATATATTATATGATTTATTATAATTTTATATTAGTTATATTTGTAAGATTGAAAATAATTATTACGGTTAATATACATATAGTATCATCTAAAAAATATTTGACCAATTAGGTACAAATCTACTATTATATTAAGTAGAAGTGATACATTATTTAGATTTTACACTATACTAATATTCTACAAATTTTTGTACAGAAAGGAGAAAAATAAATGGAAATGATTAGCAAAGAAGTATTAACTTTTTTTGAAATTGAATCAGATGAACTCCCAAAACTTGTTGATTTAGGCGTCGTGTGCGAAGGGGGTTCTGAAGGCGATTTAGGTTAATAAGCTTAATAAGACAAGATTTAAATCTTGTCTTATTAATATTTGAGGTGAAAATTATGAACTTTTCCTTTTCAGAACTAAAAAACTTTTTTAGATTAGTAATACGTTATAAAAAAGAAGTAATAATCGGAATAATACTAATATTTATTCCTCCATTGATAATGGTTCAAATTCCATTAAAAGTCAAAGAAATCTTTGATGAAATAATTCCTGAAAAAGACATTGAAAGATTGGTTATATCAATTTTGATGATTGCTATAATGTTCTTAACTAGTAAAATTATAGAATTTATTCATGGGGTTTTATTTTATGAAATAAATTGTAAAATAGTAAAAAATATTAGAGCAGAATTATTTAACAAAGTTATTAATTCAAACTTTAAAGAATTAAATAACTTTAAAATTGGTGATTTAATTACTAGAATTGAAGATGATATTAAGAATACTCGTGTGTTTTTTGTTGATAATGTTGCCCGCATGCTTAGTAATTTTATATCATTATTGATTAGTATATATATGATGATTAGATTGTCATATATACTTAGTTCTATATCATTATGTTCATTAGTTTTATATATTATTATTTCAATTAAATTTAGGCGAAAAATAGAAGTTTATTCAGAAAAATATATCGAAAAAATTACAAAGTCCAAATCAATTTTAATTGAATTTCTAAATAATATTGATGTTATAAAAATAAACAATCACAACAAGTTTATATCTGAAATATACGATAAAACACTAGTTGATAAAAGAGATGCAAATATCCAATTAGGTAAAACAAGAAAATTTGGTACAACGTTAATTGAATCATTATTAAATATTACTCCATATTTTATCATATTTTTAGGTGGAATATTTGTCATTAATGATTATTTTACAATTGGTTCAATTATTGCTTTCATTGAATATATTAAAAAAGCAATGAAAAACTTAGAAAATATAAATGAATATAATTTTGATATTGGAAATGCAAAAATCTCATTAAGACGTATTAATGAAATTTATAATCTACAAGAAAATAACCTTATTGATAATAGCAAGAACAAAACTATTTTTGTAGAAAATTTAACTGTTTCAAGAAGTAATCGTAAACTAATAAATAAATTTAATTTAGAAGTTTTACCATATGATAAGATAGCCATCTGGGGTATATCTGGTTCAGGTAAAACTACTTTTTTAAAAATTTTATTAGGTATTGATTATAATTATTCAGGAAATATATATACTTCTGAATACACAAATAAAAATTATTTTTACATAGGCTCCTATATTAAGTCAGACCCTTATGTTATTCAAGGTAATTTAAAAGATAATATATTAATGGGAAAAAAATATAATAAAGAAAAATACTATAAAGTTTTAAAGGATACAGCATTAATCAATTTAAATGATACAATAAATATAAAGAATTGCTCTCATGGTGAAAAACAAAAAATTTGTTTAGCAAGAGCACTATATTCAGAAAGCAACATAATTTTAATAGATGAAGGTTTATCTAATATTGATGTTATTGATTTAAATAAGATAATGGATAACTTGATAAATATTCGAGATTTAACAATTGTTATGATCACACACAATTTAGATATAGTAAAGAAATTCAAAAAAATCATCCATTTTGATCAAAAAGAGATATCTTTAAAGTCTTTATATGAATTTCAAAAAGATGTTGATATCAAATAATTGGGATTATAATATAACATCAAATTAAATACCCTATAAATGAATAAAGTGTGTAAATTAAATCTAATCCAGGTCATTTTACACACTTTATTTGTTATTTTATTTATTATTTAATACTTTTAAGTTTTAATATTTTGAATTTTATTAGTTATTGTTTTGTTTTTTCTACTCTTAGTTTAAATTACAATACTGCTTTACCCCATAGCCCCTTTTCTTCAATTCAGAGCTCAATATTTCCACATGTTCAATTTTTATACTGATAAGATGTAATGGAGAAGGCAGCTTTTCTTGTCTTATTCCTCTTTCCCTGAGATAAGCAAGATATTCTTTACATTCATCTTCAATGATTTCTGCTTTTCCTGTCATTTGTAAACCAGCTAAAGTGTTCATTCCTTGAAATGAATCATAGACTGCAATAGAAACATAATTATTCAATAATATATTAGCAAATTTGAACCCGCCTTCACTTAAAATATACATATGACCTTTATTGTATGTATACTCTACTGGTGTAGCTCTTACTTCGTTATCATATCCTGTAGCAAGCGTACATGTATTATGATTTCCTAGAAATTTCTCAATATAGATTTTCAATTCTTCTATTGGCATCTTAATGAAGTAATCTCTTAGTTTTCTAATATATAATCCATACTCTGTTATTTGTTTTACATCAAATGAGTCAACATCCTCAAATGGCATTCCATATGCATTACTAAAATTTTTCATCATAGTATAATCTTCATTATCCAACTGTTCAAGTAGAAGTCTACCACCTATAGCCTTGGTAGAAACAACACTTTCTTTTAGTATATCTTGTAAAGGTGTTAAATATATCTCTGCCCCCTCTTTCCTTAAACTAACGCAGAACAATATTACTTTTTTGTTCTTGAGCCATTCCCTATTCATATATACAAAATCATATATCTTAGGACTAACTTTCTCCGCATAGATAGGTGTCCCTATAATAATATAATCACTATTTTTATATTCATCTTTCCACTCATCTGTTGTACAATATGTTGCAGGACCTAATACCATAGCCAAGTCCTTAGCAATTTCTTTAGTAGACCCGTACTTACTTTCATAAACGATAATTGTATCCATAATAACTCCTCCCTAAAAATCATAATACCATTTTTATTTTATTTAACTACGTTAATGTTAATTCACAAGTAATTAACTAGTTCATTATATGAAGTATTAGAAACTTTAATGTCCTATGATTTTATTCCTCAATGCGTTTATTCTGGTATATAAATGCAACTACAGCTGTAACAATAATTAAGATACTTCCCAATAAACTAAGCCAATCTGGCAATTCTCCCCATACAAGAAAGCCCATTATTGCAGCAAAAATGATAGTGGTATAGTTATATATAGATACTTCAGAAGCTGGTGCATATTTATATGCAAAAGTCAATCCATATTGACCCATAGCTGCAAAAACACCTGTTCCTATTAAGTACACCCACTGCATACCCATAGGCATCTGAAAGTTCATTATGGTCAATGGAATCATCACGATAACAGAAACGAAAGAAAAATAAAACACAATAGTAGATGGATTTTCTTTATTTTTTAATGATCTCACTATTGTATATGCCGCTCCTGCACATATCGCCGAGAGCAATCCTGCTCCTGCTGGCAACACTTCAAAGCTGAACTCAGGCTTAATGATTAACATTGCTCCAATGAATACTATAATTAATGAAGAAATCTGAATCTTATTCAATTTTTCTTTTAGGAATATGCAAGCAAAAATAGTTACAAAAAAAGGTGATAACTTGTTAAGCATCGCCGCATCTGCCATAATCAAATTGTTGATGGCGTAGAAATAAAAAACTACTCCTCCTAATCCTAGAAGAGATCTTCCTAACAGATATTTTTGGTTCTCCTTTTTCCCAAACATAGGTGTTTTTGTACGATAAATAACGCTTAGTGCAACAAATAAACTTACCAAGTTTCTAAATAAAACTTTTTCAAATGTTGGTATATCTCCAGCCAATTTCACCATCGTCTGCATAAGAGCAAACGCAATCGCAGAAATCAGCATAAATAGTACTGCTTTAGGTTTATTATCCATAATTGTCCTCCTACATTTCTGAGATACATTATACTCTATCTATTACCTATTAACAAGGTTCAAAGTTATCATATAAAAATAGAAAAAGTACCATTCTATAAAGTTAATATCAGAATGGTACTTTGAACAAATTATTAATATACTAATTATATCCTATTATATTAATATATGTATATTTCTTCATGATTTTACACATATTCAATACTAGTATTATTTCTTCCATTTCTTTTGGCAATATATAAATTATCATCAGCAATTTTTATTAGACTATCAGTATCCAGATTACAATGACTTGTATGTACGATTCCCACGCTAACAGTGAAATTAATTTCTTTTTCGTTATATATTATACTGCTATTTAATTCTCGTCTAATTCTCTCACCAATAACTCCCGCTTCATCTTTTGTTACTTCATGCAAAACAACTATGAATTCTTCTCCCCCAAACCTACCAATCAGTTCTTGCTTTGGTAATAACTGTTTAATTATTGTACCTACTCTCTCAAGGACTTTATCTCCACCAGCATGACCATAAGAATCGTTAATACGTTTAAAATGGTCTAAGTCGAATATAATTACTGCTAAGCTATCTTGCTTTTCAATGGATACCTTAACTAATTGCTCATATAATTCCATGAATGAGGTTCTATTCAACAACTTAGTCAATCCGTCTATTTTAGATAATTTAATTATTTCATCTTTCATCTTTATTATCTTTTTGTACACTAGAGTTGTGGGAATGGAAGTTGATAGTGAAGCAACAGTTGCAGCTGAACAAGCTATTATTAAAGCAATCATATAATTTTCATCTAACGTAATTCTCATTATAAATAAAGTCAATAACCCAGATATGAGTACACTAATAAACCATATAAAAAATATTACCATCTGTACTGAATGCTTCCTTACGAGTTTTTCGAACATAATGGTCACCTCATCTGTTGGTATATTATATGCTGTCTAACATATCTTACTTATATTATATATTATTTTAGCATAATTTAATAGTTAAACAATAACGATGTAGTTAATATGGACAAAAACTCAATTTATAATAATTCCAGAAAAAATTCATACTATAAAATACAAGCCCTAGAACTCATTGTGGAGTTCTAAGGCTGACAAAATAGCTATATTTATTATTAAGCTAACCACTTATACATCTCTAATTGACTTATTGATTCCATCTTCATATTCAAATGATTACAAAAAGTATGTACCTGTGAATTGTTAGTATATGAGACATTAAGCTCTTCTGGTTCTAATTCTGTAATAACTTTGTTCAATAATGACTTTCCATATCCTTTCATACGATACATTGGATGTACCCATAAGTAAATTAAACGTTTATTGGTTGCTACAATTCCTGCAACAATGTTTCCCTTTTCCTTAATACCATAATAGTTACACTCTATATTTTTGAAATAAGGAAAATCACTTTGCCATGGTAAATGTGAATATTCAATTTCTCTTAAAGATCTAATACACTCGAAAGTCATATCTTCCACTTTATTGTCATAAGGGCTTATACCTATGTTGCTCTTATCTTTAATTTCCCATTTTCTATAAGTTAAATTATATACCTTTTCATAGCCCATCTTTTTATAAAAGTTTATAGCTCTGTCATTACCTTTTATTACTTCAAGAAATAACTGCCTACATTCAATTTCTTTAGCTTTCTTCTCATGATGTTCCATTAAAGTCTTAGCCAGTCCATTACCTCTTTCAGAAGGAATAAGTGACATACCACCACATCTTAACGTCTTGACATTTTCCCCTTCTTTAATTCCTCCCAGAATTATACCTACTGGTATATCTTCTTTGAATGCTATAAATGAAAGTTCTCTATCATTTCCTTCTGGTCCGAAGAATCTATTAATAAAATATTTTTCGTCCATCTCAACATGTATCATATAGTCTGCAAATCCATCTGTAAAAGCTTTGAATACAATTGAATCTGATACCCTAGAACATTTTTTAATTTTATACATACATTATCATCCCTTCAAAAGTATTTGGTTCAATTAATTATACACTCTCTTAAGTATCCTAATTTGTTATTAGATTATAATATATTCTTATTATATATCAATAATGTATAGTATAAAATATTAAATTTATTATATTATGATTATTGTTTAATCAAAGTTGGGTCTAGATTAATAGGACACCCTCCGAATTTAAAATCCTTAATCTTATCTTTTCTGTATAATACCATTTCCTTTTGATATGATATAGGTAAATATATAGCATTATTATTCAAATAGTTGAGTATATCTACATACAATTTATCAATTTCTTCACCATCTGCTGTTATTAATGATGTTTCAACTAATTTTTTAAATTTATCATAATCCCTCAATGAGCTTATAGATAAACAGTCTCCAGGTGTCTGAGGTGTTATCATTGGACTGATGAAATTCTGTGGATCATTAGGGGTAGCATAAGTACTTACAATTGACATATCAAATTCTCCCATCCCACCTTTTTGGAACCATGTCATTAATTCTAGTCCTTCTGTTTCTACTTCGATACCAATTCTATTTAATTGTGCTTTGATAATTTCAGCTATTTCACTATTAAGACTACGCTCCATTTGGTATATAAATTTGATAGAGAGTCTTTTACCATCTTTTTCTCTAATACCATCATTTGAGATTTTCCATCCTGCTTCTTCTAATAATTTTTTTGCTTTCTCTACATCATACTTTCTATTAACATCATATTTAATATCACAATGAGGTAAGTCATCATCTAGAATACTAGGGGCAATCTCTTCATATCCATACATAAGATTATTGACAATATCTTCTTTATCAACAGCATATACTATTGCTTCTCTAACTTTTAAATCAGATAAAATATCTGAACCTGCATTAAGAAGAATATTTCTAGTTTTAGTTGTCTGCTTGGCAATCTTTCCATCTATATTATCAACCTGTACCTCTTGTGTATAATCGTCATAACTAATCCAATCAGCCCCAAATATCATGTCAATCTCTCCAGATTCTAATGCCATTATTCTAGAATTAGAGTCCGGTATATATTTAATGACTACTTTATCATATTTAGGAGATCCCCCCCAATAATCATCATTTACCATTAATGTGGTACCAATATTATTATCGTAAACACTATATTTATAAGGTCCAGTTCCAACTGATCCATTAATGACTTCAAAATTATTCATGTCAAGAGTTTTCGGAGATACTATTCCCACTGGATTAGCTGATGACAAATCTTGCAAAACTGCATAATAAGGGGCATCATATTTTAACTTTACTTCATAGTCGTCAACAACTTCTATTTCTTTTATTAGATGTAATCCTTTTAGATATGTAAACAACATATTTTGTTTCTGCCATTCAAAGTTTAATTTAACAGCCTCAGCATTAAACTTCTCTCCATCATGGAATACTACATCATCTCTTAGATAAAAAATTATTTCATTATTTTCTTCATTCCATTTCCATGATTTTGCAAGATAAGGAATAATTTTTCCATTATCATATTTTACCAAAGTTTCGAAAACTAGATTAACAGGAGTAAAGTTCAATCCATATGCTGTAACTGGAGTATAATTTTCTAGATTACCACCAAAACCCATATTCAATACTTTCTCCTTGTCATCTTCTGCTTTACTGACTTCTGCATTTTTATCTTGACCTAATTCACTAATAACTTTTTCCTTCTTATCATCTTTCCCACATCCTGTTAACATGCTCCCCATAATCAGCATTACCACTAGCATTATTATATTTTTTCTCATTCTTCATCTTTTCCTTTCACCTTGTTTTGTAATAATTCCTTCTTCTATATATAAAATCCTATCTGATATCTTATAAGCTAAGGATTTATCATGAGTTATCAACAGAAAGGCGCAATTATACTGTTTCTTATATGTACTCAATAATGATATAACCTTTTCCTTGGACTCAACATCCAATCCACTGGTTATCTCATCTAGTATTAAAATATCTGGTCTTACTAATAAAGCTCTTATTAGAGATACTCTTCTCTGCTCACCACCACTTAGCCCTTTAACTGGTGTTTTTAATATATCTAATGGCAGATCTAATTGTTCCATTAACTCTGATATTTGTTTTTTCCTATCATATCTATTTATCTTTCTTATGTTCTTTAATCCCTCTTCCATATTCTTTAATACAGTTAGCTTAGGATTCAGTGAACCAGTAGAATCTTGAAATACACCTTGAATACTATTCCTGATTTTTCTATACCTATTATAGCTAAAGGTTTCTATTGAGGTATCATTAATGACAATACTACCTTTGTCTAATTTTTCAATTCCTAATATAATTCTTGCAAGGGTACTTTTACCACAACCACTTTCTCCTAGAAGACTAACTGTCTCTTGATTTTTTACAGTAAAATCAATTCCTCTTAAGACTTCCTTTTCTTTACCATCTAATTGCAAATATCTCTTTATTACATTTTTCACTTGTAGACAGTCCATTTGAAATCTCCCTCATTACAATAATTATCATCAATTGAATTAATATCACTATATACTGGTTTTAAGTTATTTCTTTTCTCTTCTTTAATTATTTTTCCGTTTTTCATTATCAATGTTTTGTCATTATTACAACTTAGAAATTTAGTATTATGTGTTGTTATCAATAGCCCTGACTGTGTTTTTAAAGATAATAACAATTTGATGATTTCATTTTTATTATCTTCATCTAATGCAGAGACAGGTTCATCTGCTAATATATAATCAGGCTTTATTCCAATTAAAATGGCAATTATTACTCTTTGTAACATTCCACCTGACAGCTCATGAGGCAATGAATCTAATATTATGTTTACTTCTTTTAAATTAACACTTGATAACATGTCTTTTGCTAAAATTAAAGATTGTTTTTTATTGATATCCAGACTTACCTTATAACTTTCTAATATCTGACTTCTGATACTTTTTCTTGGATCAAAGACATTCATTGGGTTTTGAGGAATTAATCCTATGTTTTTTCCATATAAACGCCTTTTTCTTCTATTGTTCAATTTATTAACATCTATATCATCAACTTGAAATTTGGTTGAATAAACCTTCAAATTATCATCTAAGCTTCCCATTATTGCTTTTAAGATAGTTGATTTTCCACATCCGCTCTTGCCTGTCAGAAATATCAATTCTTTCCTATGCAAATCAAAGCTGACATCCTTGATTAATGCTTCGTCCTTATTGGTAATTACTGATAGCTCTCTAATACTTAACATCCTAATTCCCCTAATCTGTCTCTTTTCCAATATAGTTAAATAAAAATGTTGATAAAAATATTGTTATAGCAGGATATAATATTATGTCTGGTCTGATTCTTACTTTACTGCGTCCCTCAGCAATCATTTGTCCCCAATTTACCGTATCAGACCCTAATCCTATCCCTATAAAAGAAAAACTAGCGATTAAGATAATCATATCTGCACATATTAGGCTCATGAATACTAATATCTCTCTTATACAATTAGGCAGGATATGTACAAATATCAATCTGTTCCTTGAAGCACCACTAGTTATAGCACAAAATACATAAGCTTTATTTTTCTCAATATCAACCTTTGCTTTTACTAATTTAGCTACTCTTGCCCAATTAGATAGAGTTAGCGATAATATCATAGTAAATGCTCCTCCACCCCATATACCAACAAAAACTAAGATGTATATTATAGGTGGCAGTGCTGTAAACATGTTTATTATACTTTCAAAAACTATTTCCAACTTTCCGCTATATAGTCCATTTATAAGTCCAAACACAGTTCCTAAAATAAGAACCATTGTACTAGACAGAATTACAATACCAATCGTTAATTTCCCTCCAGCCAAAACCCTTGATAAAACGCATCTACCTAGTGTATCTGTACCAAAAGGATATTCCTTGGAAGATGGTTGCAAACGTATAGATAAATTTTGTTTTACAGGATTATGAGGAGTAAAATTATTACTCATTGCAAGTAATACAAACACAATAATAACTAATATAATCTTTGTTTTTGCCTTATTATTCATAATGTCTTCCTCTACGTCCAATAATTATTTTACAAATATCTGAAATAAAATTAGCTAACAATATTATAATTGCTAGAAATAGTACACTGGCATGAATCATAGGTATGTCCCTATGGATAACTGCTTCTATTATTAGATTACCAACACCTCTATATGAAAAAACAGCTTCAATGATTCCAGAACAAGCGAAGAGTATTCCAACATTCTGTGCAAAACTTGGTAGTAATTCAATTATGGAATGTCCCATTGCATGGCAAAATAAGATTCTCTTATCTGATATACCTCTACATCTTGCATAAACAGCCCATTCTGATTTCATCTGATTATCCAGATTCGTACTTAACATATTACTATACAGAGCAGTATAGGGTACAGCCAAACATAACGCAGGCCATAGCCTACCTGAATTCAATACATTTATTATATCTAATTTCATAGCAAATATATCAATGGCTATTGTTCCAATTAAAAATAAAGGTATTGATAAACATGCAATATTAATAATCTCTATTAGTCTTTTTATTATTTTATTATTGATTAGCTGCATTAGAGTTCCAATTAAAAATATACTTATAATCTGAATCAATATACTTTCTGACACCATTGTTAGAGTTTTTGGTATAGCATTTGAAAATTCATGAGCAACCAGATTACCTGTTACTAATGAACTACCAAAATTTAATGTTAGTGCATTTTTTATCCATAATAGATACTGTATTATCAATGGTTTATCCAATCCAAGTGATTTACTGATTACCCTGACAGCTTCAGCCGTTGGATTGGAACCATGTAATCTAATATAACTTTCTACAGGGTCTATAGGTGATATCTGAACTAGCAAAAAGGACATGAAAGTAACTAATATCAATGTTAGTATAGAAATAAACAGTTTTTTTAATATTGCTGTCCTACTCATTAATTAATAGCCTTCCATTCTTTTGTAGTCTGCTGTATATCCCACATTTTCTTATATATCCCATTACGTTCTATGAGATAATCGTGTTTGCCATGTTCTTCAATCCTTCCATTCTCCATAACAATAATCTGGTCTGCATATTTTATATATCCCAGTGTATGTGCTATAAGAATTACTGTCTTATCTCTAGTCAATGCATCTATCGCTTTTTTAATCTGCCATGAGTTTTCTGGATCTATACTGGCCATCGCTTCATCCAGTAAAACTATTGGGACATCTTTTAAGATAGCTCTGGCTATAGTTATTCTTTGCTTCTCCCCTCCTGAAAGGGTATTACCCCCTTCTCCTACTACAGTGTCATAACCCTTTTCCAATTCAATTATAAAATCATGACAACATGCAGCTTTAGCAGCTTCTATAACTTCGTCACGGGTGGCATCTTCACTTCCCATTTTTATATTATTGAATATAGTATCTTCCAATAAATATGAATCTTGGAATACAACGCTAATATTCTTAAGAAGATTACCATACTCTATATCTTTCACATTATGCTTATCAATCATTATTTCTCCACTATCAATATCAAAAAATCTGGAAATCAAATATAACATAGTAGTTTTACCACTACCCGAATGTCCTACTATAGCATTCAATGTTTTAGGTTCCATTCTAAAATTGATTCCCTCTATAGCATTTTTTTCACTTTTAGGATAACAGAAATTAATCCTATTTCCTTCTATATTAGATTTTCTAATGTTTTTACTGCCATGATTGTCTAGAGGCTTTTCCTTTTTAAGTTCGTCTAGATGATCAAGAGCGACCCCCATAATATTCAGAGTACCGTAATCATGAAAAATTGATTCAATTGGCTGATAGTATAAGGTACTGATTACAGCAAAGAATATAAAAACTTCTAAACTGACAATGTTATTTACATATAATGCCAACCCTCCAATAAAAATCATACCCATTCCTATTCTAATTAATATTTGATACAATGCCATTGGTTTGATAGCTTGAATTTCATAACGGCTTGATGCATCTTTATACTTATTCAATTTATCAAATATATTACTGAATATTCTATCTGTCATATGATATGAACGTATAGTTTCTAAACCATTTAGATATTCAATTAATGCTGATATACATTTTTGTTGTGATTCATGACGTATCTGTCCATTAATCAATAGCTTTTTCTTAGAATTCCTGTATACTAAAAATCCTGGTACAAAACCAGAAACAGCTAATAAAGTTAATCTCCAATCAACTATTAACATAATTATTGTAGTCATAATAATAATGCTCATACCTGCTACATATCTTGATATTGCATACATACAGTGCATTTCAATAAATGTCATATCTGTTGTAAAAGTTGATGTTAACTTCCCTATACCTCTACTTTGAAAAACACCTAGTGGCAGATTATTCAATTTCTTGGTTTCATCAATTCTGATATCCCTCATTATTTCGTATCCTGCTGAAGCTTGCAGTCTATTTACTTGATAAAAAAATATATATCTTAGAGATATAACTATTAACAAACTTAGAAAATACTGTAATAATATTGTTTTATCGAATGTGCCAGAAACCAAATGAGTTATAGCCAAATAAATGATTATATAGACTATTCCTTCACAAGTTGCTTGTATTAATTGAAAGAAATTGGCTATATAGAGCTTTTTCCTTTTTTCACCACTTAGAGCTAATATTCTTTTTATTAACTTAAACATTATTCAGCCTCCTTATTTCTTAGAGTCCACGAACTACCATATTTAAAAGAATCCCACATTTTTTTATATATCTTACCTACTTCTATTAAATCATTATGGTTTCCTTCTTCCTTGATTATTCCTTTGTCTAGAACTAATATTTTATCTGCATCGATGACTGTAGAAAGTCTATGTGCAATCATTATCACCGTTTTATTTTTCATTAATCTAGTCAATACTTTTTGCAATTGTTCTTCATTATCCGGGTCCATATAAGCAGTAGCTTCATCCAATAACAGAATAGGAGCATTCTTTAACAGTGCTCTTGCAATTGCTATTCTTTGTTTTTGTCCTCCTGATAAATTGATTCCATCTTCACCTAAAAGAGTTTCATATCCTTTTGGTAGTTTTATTATAAAATCATGGCACATAGCATTTTTTGCAGCCCATATGATTTCTTCTTCTGTAGCATCAGGTTTTCCCATCTTTATGTTATCTCTAACAGACATATGGAATGTGCTTACATTTTGAGTTACATAAGCTATAGATTTCGCTAGATTCTCTGTAGATATTTCTTTTATATCAACACCATCTATAGAGATTTTCCCTTCATTAACATCCCAGAATCTTGATATTAATTTTGTTATTGTACTCTTTCCTCCACCTGAAGGTCCCACTAAACCTACAACTTGATTTTTCTTTATTGTAAAAGAAAGATTCTCAATAACCTTATTCTCATCATATCCAAAAGAAACATTATCAAAAATAATATCCCCATCATATACACACGTTTTTTGGCAATCATGATTCTTGAGTTCCTGCATGTTTAATAACATCTGTAAACGCTCTGCTATATGAGCATTTATACTTAACACATCAGTAAATTGTGGTATTTTGGCTAGTGGCGAATAAAAACATAGCGAAACAAACAGATATAATAAGAACTTACTAATATCAATACTTCCATTAATATATAGATACCCCGCAACTGGAAATACAAATACTATACCAGAAGATAAAATGATATCGCTAGTAGTCATTAAGTATCTGCTATCTTTAAACCACTTCACCATAAATTCTTTATAACTGTCAACTGATTGTTGAAATCTCCAAAAAACTTTTTCATTGCCTCCAAATATTTTAATCTCTTTCATAGCATTTATATATTCAACCATTGATGCATTGAGATTCTGTTGAGTAATAAACATTTGCTCAAAGTTTTTGGATTGCAACACATTGGTTCTATGTAAACATATCAAAAATATTATTACTGGTATAAGCATGACTAGAGCAATTCTCACGTCCAAGATCAATAAAATGATTTCCATGACTAATGGAATTAAAAAACTGGATAATATCTCTGGAATATGATGTCCATAGAATTGTTCTAATGATTCTATATCATCAAAAATGATATTTTTCAGTTTTCCTGAAGAATTACTATCCATATATCCTTGATTCAATCTAGAAAATTTGTAAATCAGTTCTTTCCTTAAGTTATATAGTGTATCGTAAGCGACTATATGAGATATTCTGATAGCTTTACCATGAAATATTATCTTTAGTATAATAGAAATAAAAATGACACCAGCCCATATGAACATCCCTTTTGTATCACTTTTACGAAGGATGATATTTATGATATTATACAAACCGAACATAGGCATAATACTACATGCAACTGACAATAAATCAGCTAATATAGACTTAATCATATTGTTTTTACTTTTTTTATCTAACAGCTCTAATAATACTTTCGTACCTTTTATTATATATTTTGACATAAAAAACTCCTTTAGCATTTAATTTGTTAGCCACTCCTAACATTATACTAAAGGAAGTTTTTTTTGTATCTCCGAATCCGTTTCAATTTTATCCCAAAAAGATACGTCATAACAAATATTTTTGTTTGGAAAATTCAAGAGGTGTTACTCCATAATATTTTTTAAATGATGCTCCAAACTGGCTTTGACTTGAATATCCTACATCTTGAGCTATATCCAACATACTTTTATCAGTTGTTTGAATTAATATAGCTGCCCTGTGTAATTTTAATTTTTTGAAATAACTATATATTGTGTCACCATATAGATATTTAAATCCTTTTTTTAACCTATTGACATTTATGTTAGTTGTCTTAGCAAGTGAATCAATCATAGGCGGATTGGATGGATTTTTCATCATTATATCAGGTATTCTCTGAATTCGCTCTTTTTCATAAGCATTCAACTTAATTTTATTCTGCTCATCACAACTAGCATATGCTACTTGGGTTATTATCTCTAATATCTTACTTTCTATGTACAGTTTCTTAAGGCTACTATTCTCAATATCTATATTATATATACTTAAAAACAGAATTTTAATATGAGGTAACCTCTCTGCTAAGATAGTATGTTTTTTTTTGACTTCATCAGAAGTCAGTACTTCTCCCCATAATTCCTTACTTATTACCTTATGGTATTCACTATATGTCTCTCTATCAAAAGAAAAAGCCATATTGACAAACTTCTTATTCTTAAACAACTTCATGTTACCACTGATTTCATTGTCATCACTGGAATTCAACAATATGACACTATCTTTCTCAATATTAATTGTCTTATGATTCTTACTTGATATTTGCGCTATACCACCTAGACAGCAAGATATTTCAAAATGTTGATTAGGTAATCTATATATAATATCTACATCTTCTTTCAATTTTATATCTAGTATCATAATGCTAAGATAATTTGATATATTTATAATATTGATTTTTCCTGCTCCGTAATGTGGAAGTATACTTAGAATAAGTTCATCTCCATTTTTTTTAACAGCCGAAATGCTCTTATAAAAATTAATATATTCCTGTCTTGATTCTATATGTACTGTCATAATTACCCCTGCCAATCATCTCAGAATCTTATAATATACTAATTATATCAATATATTAGTATATTATCAACAATAATTATGATTATCATTATCAACTTATTCCAGCATTTATCATTAGCATTTTAACATTCGTATGAACGTATATAATTATAATATTGGCAGGTTCTAGATGTTTGATAGTCTTTCCACATATGAGCATATACATTATTCCTATTTATAAGCTCATCGTGAGTACCCTTTTCTTTGATTCTTATGTCGGTTATACTATGCTATATACATAAAAAACTAAACAATATAATATATATATCTTGTAAAAATGACTATTGTATATTGTTGGTAATTGTTTTATACTTTCTTTTATACATTCAATTACATGAAGGAGGGTAGCTTATGGCGGAAAAAGAAAACAAGGTATCATTTATGGAAAAATTATCAACTCAAATTATTGATAAAAGAAACGCCTTTTTTCTAGTATATACAATACTAGTTATATTTTGCGTCTTTTCTAAGTCATGGGTATCTGTTAATAATGATATCACTACATATTTACCTGAGACAACTCAGACAAGGCAAGGGCTTACCATTATGGAAGAAGAGTTCCTAACATATGGAACAGCAAAAGTTATGGTATCAAATATTACATATGACAGAGCTCTATCAATAAAAGAGGATCTAGAAAAAATAGAAGGCGTTTCTCGTATTGAGTTTGATGAAAGTATAGATCATTACAAATTGGCATCAGCACTTTTTTCAATATCCTTCAAAGGTGAAGATAAAGATGAAATAACACAAAATGCCATGAAAGAAGTTCTTGCTTATTTAGATAACTACGATTACTACGTATCCAGTACCATCACCGAAGATTCAGTTGCTTCACTAGAATCTGAAATAAAATTGGTTTTAGTTGTAGCTATATTCATTATCTTAGGTGTTTTACTGTTTACTTCAAAAACTTATATGGAAATACCCGTTTTAGTACTTACATTTGGTGTTGCTGCCATACTTAATATGGGTACCCATTTCTTGTATGGGGAGATTTCATTTATATCCAACTCCATTGCGGTAGTACTGCAATTAGCATTGGCTATTGATTATGCCATAATATTATGCCATAGGTTCACAGAAGAAAGAGAACATCTACCAGCAAGAGAAGCGGCAATTAAAGCTCTTAGTAAAGCAATCCCTGAAATTTCATCAAGTAGTTTGACAACAATATCTGGTTTGATGGCTTTGATGTTCATGCAGTTCAAACTAGGTTTTGATATGGGTCTTGTTTTAATAAAGGCTTTATTATTCAGCTTATTGATTGTTTTTACATTGATGCCAGGATTATTGATGGTATTTAGTAACTCAATGGATAAAACTGTACATAAGAACTTTGTACCATCAATAACTAATTGGGGAAAATTCGTAGTAAAGTCAAGATATATCATTCCTCCATTATTTGTTGTTGTTGTTGTAGGTGCACTTTATTTATCAAATCAAACTCATTATGTATATGGTTATAGTACTTTAACTACAGTAAAACAAAATGAGACTCAAATTGCTAAGAAAAAGATAGAAGAAACCTTTGGAAGCAATAATCTGTTAGCGATTATGGTACCATCAGGAAATTATGAATTAGAAGGCAAGCTGTTAAAGGATTATGAAAAACTGAAAGTAACAGATTCTGCTATTGGACTTGCAAACACCAAAGTAGATGACAGATATTTTGTCACTGACAAACTGAATCCAAGACAATTTGCCGAATTAATAGACATAGATATAGAAATATCAAAATTACTATATCAAGCTTATGCAATTGAACAAGGTACATACAGTAAATTGGTCAACGGTCTGGATGAATACGGCGTACCATTGATTGATATATTTATATTCCTATACAATCAAAAAGAAGCTGGATATTATAATCTAGATGAAGAACTAGAAAATAAGATGAATGATTTGTATGAGAAATTATGTGAAGGTAAAGCTCAATTGGAAAGTGATAAATATTCAAGGATATTACTGAATTTGAATATGCCTGAAGAAGGTGAAGAAGCTTTTGGCTGGTTAGATAAATTTCATTCTATAGCTAATAAATATTATGATGAAGTACATTTCGCAGGTGCTACTACCAGTGATAATGATCTGGGAGCATTTTTTGCAAAAGATAATTTAATCATCAGTATTCTATCAGGGCTATTTGTAATGATTATCTTACTATTTACCTTTAAATCAGCAGGTGTTCCAGTGTTATTAGTTTTAACAATTCAAGGTAGTATATGGATCAACTTCTCTTTTCCAGTAATCCAAGATACCAATATATTCTTCATGAGTTATCTTGTTGTTACATCAATACAGATGGGGGCTACCATAGATTATGCCATAGTAATAACAAGCCGCTATATGGAATTAAAGAAATTCATGCCAATAAATAAGGCAATGATACAATCGCTGAATCAGGCTTTTCCAACCATCATTACATCAGGTACCATATTAGCATCAGCAGGTATATTGATTGGTAAAATAACATCTGACTATGCAATATCCTCTATCGGAACCTGCTTGGGAAGAGGTACCATAATATCTCTCATCCTAGTTATGGGTGTACTACCTCAAACACTGTTGTTTGGTGATAAAATAATAGAAAAAACTGCTTTTGTATTAAAAAGAAGAGGAATAATAACGTTACATAGAGGAAATCTGAAAATGAATGGTCGATTACAAGGATATATCTCAGGATATGTAGATGCAGAAATAAAAGGTACCATTAAAGGCGAAGTAAAAGGTATCGTTGAAATGGGAAGCGTAACAACTGATAATAAAGAACTGGAAATGAGAGAGGAGGTTGTAGATTGAAAAGATTAAAAATATATCTATCTGTTGTATTATCAATATTTATGTTATTCACACTTACTTATGATTCTACAGCAGAAACAACTTCTAATGTCATATATATCTATACAGCTGAGGATCTGCAAAAACTATCAGAGAACTGTCGTTTGGATACCTTCTCAGAGAACATTATTGTTACATTGACAGGGGATATCAACCTATCCTCTATAACTTTTGAACCAATACCAAGCTTCTCTGGTATCTTTGACGGAAACAACCATACAATAAATGGTTTAAATACTCATGAATCCGGCTCCGACCAAGGATTGTTCAGATATCTACAGGAGAATGGTATAATCAAAAATCTTACTGTAAAAGGCAATGTAAGACCTAGCGGTACCAAGAAAGAAATAGGTGGGATTGTTGGTACAAATAGAGGACAAATCATTAATTGTTCTTTTCATGGAACTGTCAAAGGTTCAACAAGCATTGGAGGCATAGCCGGATACAATGATAAATCAGGTAAAATTGCAAATTGTACATCTAATGGCCTAATAATAGGAGAACATTACATAGGTGGAATCGTAGGTCAAAATGTAGGTTACATATTAGAATGTGTCAATAACAGTAATGTAAATACAACAAATGACGGTATAGTTCAAAACAAAGATATGGCATCTTATAATATAAAAGACATAAATATTGAACAATTGAATTCAACTGAAAATATTGATGCTCTAACTGATACTGGTGGTATTGTAGGATATAATCAAGGTATCGTAGAATCCAGTGAAAATCGCGGTGCTATAGGTTACCATCATGTAGGTTATAATATAGGAGGCATAATTGGAAGGCAAACTGGTTATGTATCTAATTGTAGAAACTATGGAATAGTAAAAGGACGTAAAGATATAGGTGGTGTCATCGGTCAAGCAGAACCCTCTATCCGCTTATTATTCTCAGAAGATACTCTAGAACAGATTGATAATGAGTTAGGTACTCTTAATAAACAGGTCAATCAATTAATTAATGACAGCGATAAATCTTCAAAAACTATTTCCAGCAGACTGGATAACCTTAATAACCTTACTTCCTCTGCTTCTAATAAAATGCATGACCTAGCTAATTATACAACTAATTATATTGATGATTCAACCGCCGTAGCTAATACTGGTATAGATAGAATAAGACATACTATGGATCAATTAGAACCTGTACTTGGTTCATTTGTAAATGCATCTGAGGAATTGACTAAAGGTTTTGATGAGTTCAGAAAAGGCTTTGACCAACTAGCTAAATCATCAAAAGATATCAATAATAGTTTAAAAGATGTATCTGATGCTTTTGATGACCTACATTTGGCACATAACAATGCTACTGCAGCTTTGAATAATATTTCTGCGGCAACTAAAATCATTCAAAAAGCTGCTGAGAATTCAGATGAGATGGAAAAAGCTATCAAAGAACTGAAAAGTGGTTTGGAAGACCTTGATGATGCAGCACAGGCAGGTATTGAAGCCTTAGAAAAAATAGCAGATGCATTAAAAAAAGTGGATAATCCACTAAGTACGGACTGGGATAAAATAAGTGAAGATATACAAGAGAATCTTAAGACCATGAAAGATAGCCTTACCAGTGCTAATACCAAGATAACACATGCTCTTGATGTATTCTATAAAGAATTTACTGATGACCAAGCTCTTATTAGACAAGCATTTGCACATATAGATTTTGCTATTGAAGATATGAAACGTCTATCTACTAACATGAATGATGCATTGATAGACATGGATTATGTCTTAGAAGACTTGGATCTTGCAACAGAAGCTAGCACTGAGGCTATGAAAAACATTTCAAAGGGTATGGAATATTTCACTAATTGCTCTGAAGAATGTACCAATGCTATGACAGACATAAAATCAATAATTGAAGAGATTAATGATTATGAGAAATTACAGATACCTAAGTTAAAAGATTATGTAACTGAAACAAGTGATTCCTTATTTGGTGAAATAGATAGTATATCTGAAGAATTATCTTTACTCAATGAGGAAGTAAAAGGTTCATCTGATTCTTTACATAATAATTTAAGAGCTGTCAACAAACAGTTTGAGATTATTGTTGATATCATAAGGGATGGATTGAGCTCCTTATCTTTTGATAACAAAGATCTGTTTGAAGATATTTCAGACCAGTCACCTGAAGAAGAATCGGCCAAGGAAAAAGGTGTAGTAAGAGATTGTTATAATGAAGGTGATGTCCTTGGTGATGTAAATATAGGCGGTATCGCAGGTTCAATGGCAATTGAATATGACTTTGACCCAGAAGATGATATAATCAATAAAGGTAATACATCTTTCAATTTCAAATACCAGACAAAAGCTTTGCTCATGTCATCTATGAACAAAGGTAATATTGAAGCAAAGAAGAATTACGCTGGCGGTATAATAGGTAGAATGGATTTAGGCTTACTTATTAAAAGTGAAAATTATGGTTTTATAGAAAGTCTAGATGGTAATTACACAGGAGGTATAGTCGGCTCATCTAATAGCGTAATCAGAAAATGTTATTCTCTAAGTGAGCTTAGCGGCAAAGATTATGTGGGTGGAATAGCTGGATATGCCACTGACATTTATAATTGTCTTTCGTTAGTGAAGGTTAATAAGTCTAATGAATTTACTGGTGCTATTGCAGGAGACATAAGTGGTAAAATGTTAAACAATTATTTTGTTGAAGGTAATGTTGAAGGTGTAGACAGTATAAGTTATGGAGGAAAAGCCATTCCTCAATCTTATGATGAATTTGTTCTAAATGAAGAACTGCCAGAATCATTTAAATCATTCAAATTAACCTTTGTAGTTGATGATGAAATAGTCAAAGAAATACCGTTTGAATATGGAGACTCCCTTGATAGTAATAAACTGCCTGTAATCCCTGAAAAAGAAGGATATTATAGCAGCTGGCCGTCATTTGATTATAACAACTTGACCTTTTCAAAAAAGCTGGAAGCAATATATACACCAATGATACAAGTATTATCATCAGATAGTGATAATCCTCATCCAAAGTTGTTGGTAGAAGGATCATTTGACCCTGATGAAACCCTAAAAATAGAACAAGTGAAATCACCTACTAAAATGATTGATAATCATAAAACAATTGAAGAATGGTGTGTACAATTAAGTAAAGCATCTAATGAACCATACACTTATAGAATCAAGAAACCAGAAACCAAGAAGAAAATTATCTTATATAAAAAAGATGGTAACAAATGGAAAAAAACCAAATCAAAAACAGATGGTAGTTATATAACATTTGAATCTAGCTCAAACAGCTTTAATTTAGCATTTGTAGAAAAAAATATTGATAAAAAATTATATATTGGTATAGGTTTAATATTACTTATAATAATATTTATAATTAGAAGAAAAATACGAAAAAAAGCAAAGAAAAAAGGTCCAAAAATAAGACCTGTAAAATAATATATTAAACATCTGTTGTATATTAATATAGGGGGATACATCCCCCTATATTATTGCTAATCTGTATTTCCTAGTTTACTTCTATCTCCTAGTTATTTCAAAGTATGGAAATTCTACATCACTCTTGTATGATCTAATACCAAAAGCCCCTGAAAAGCCTGGTATGTATTTTGCACCATAAGAAGTATGAGAACCAGATGTACTACCTAAATACTTATTATCAATGACAACTGCGTCTTCCATTTCACCTTCTAATGTGACAGTCAAATTATAACTTGAACTTCCAAACATATAACTAGTTTTAAGAGTAACATGTACACGACAATCATAAGGATCTATATAGTCTGGTATATTGGCTGTAAGTAATCTATTCCAATCATAATTGCATCTTCCTATATAAACCTCTTTTCTTTTTGGAGCTATGCCTATATAGTAACCGTGATATTGATCATTACCAGTTCCTGGTTTATATACCCCAAGTACTATCCCTGCATTTGCAGCCTCATCATGTGTATTTGTTGTCTTAACCTGGAATCTACAATCAATACTACGCATAGAAACATCAAGCTTATAATTATCTCCTTTTGAATCACAAGCTAATAACATTGGACCATTACCAGTTTCTATATCTTGCATAGTTGAACAAGGATTTAATCCTAACATCTGTTGTTGAATTGTTTTAGACTCTTTACCTCCATATAGATTGAAATAGCTAGTAGAAGTTGCATCTCCTTTATTGCTACCATAAAGAAGTCTGTTCTCAAATTCCATAAATGCTGTTGGTGGATTCAATTTATTGTCAATCATTGTATTTGCATTTTCAGAAGTAACCATTCCTTCAAGAGTACATACTAATTCTAGTTTATCTGTATATACATTCACAGTATCTTCATATGGATATACTAGAATATTATTTTTATAAGTTCCTCTATCTATAAGTGCAATAGTTGATACTTCATAACCAAAATAATCATCTAAGCAAGTGGATTCATTAGTTGCAACATCATAACTGTATGAATTAGCACCTGTTTCCTCATTTACATCCTTGTCAACTACCTTATAATAAATCTTAGAATTTTCAGCATCATTTCCATAGATACCTAAAACTGAATTATCCCCTGGTTTTATGGTTTCTGTCTTTCCATTAGCATTATATGTAACAGTAAAATTTTCTCCATATGCATCCAATTTATATGTATAGCCCTTAGATAAATCAATATTCCTAGTACCCTCAGCCAAATCTTTTTCCTCTACATAGATTCTTTTGACAACGATGACCGCTTGTTCAATAGGTGCATTATCTGCTGGGTTAAAGTTACCATTACTGCCTTTCATTATATTATTTTCATTAATATAATCCACAGCTTCTACAGCCCAGCCAGCTATTGATTTCTTATCATTGATTGTTAAAACTCCATCTGTGTTTTCCATTTCTTCTCCAAAGAAGTCATATACTTTACTTAGAGTCCTATAATACATAACAGCCATCTGTTGTCTTGTAACTAGATCATCAGGTTTAGCTTGTTTGTTTGAACCTAACATTATCCCTAGTGTATTAGCTTTTAGCACATCTGCATCATCTGTATCTGTAAAAGTGTCTAGTGATGCTGGTTCAACTATTTTACTAGTTATTGTTTCATACATTTTGACAACAAGTGAAGCAAATTCTGCACGTGTAATTTTATTTTTCAAATTACTTGACATGAGTTTATATGGCATAAGATCATAGGCATAAGCCTCTTCAATCTCAGGTTGTGCCCATGAACTTGCTGATGATACATCCCATCCCCCTGCAAAGCTTGTTATACTTAATGCCATTACCACTATCATAAGTAGAATTATCTTGAAACTTTTCTTGAACATTTTATTCCTCCTTGTAGTTTTAATACTATACAACTAACTAAATGTTTTAGAATGCAAGTTTATTTTTATTAAGTACCATTCAACTCATTACATTTGTAGTCATTTTTCATTCTATCATAATTATTATAACTTGTAAATATCAAAACTATTACATTAGAGTATATTTGTTTCATAGATTTTCAATAACACATTGATTCTATCTATTAGGCATAAAATAATTAATGTACAAAAAAGCCCAATACCTCATTAAAAAATTTATTGATGAATGGTATGTTGTAGATTACTGGTATAAAAAGAGCCGGTATGAGATTAATAGTTTTTATCTTCTTTATTTCAAGTATATTGATACCTGTACTGAAAATAAGTATCCCTCCAATAATAGATATTTGATTAAGTATTTCTGGAGTGGCATATGGTCCTATGAACTGAGCCAACAAAAATATAGTTCCCTGCCATGCAAATAATATTACTCCTGATAGCATGATCCCAATTCCAAAGGTTGTTGCCAGTATCATGGATGTGATACCATCCAACATTGCATTTGTGAAAAGCAGAGTATTGTCACCTTTTAATGCACTTTCTATAGGTCCCAATATAGATAATGTACCAACACAAAAAAGGAGTACAGCAGTTGTCAGTCCTTCAATGAGTTTATTATCTTTATTGCTATTAAATCTTTTCCCTAGTCGGTTTACTTTTTCCTCTATATCAATAGTTTCACCTATAAGCCCACCTATGACCATACTGGCAATAAATAATAATGGTTCATTACTTTTACTGAGATTAGTAACTATCCATGTGATTCCCAATGAGATGGCTACTAGTCCTATGGCTTGAAGTAATATTGCTTTCTTTTTTTCTTTGATACCTTTCTTGAAGATAGCACCAACAGAACTTCCTATAATTATTGCACTTGCATTGACTATTGTACCTAACATAATAACCTCCTGATAAGTGAATTAATTTGATACTTATATTAAAAACCATCCAGTAAGGGTAGAGTCAACATAAACTTACTAAGACAAAGAATAATAGGAAGAAAATCATGTGCCATTATAGAGTATTTCAGTTGTATATATTATATTAATTTTCCATACTGGTATCTATTATAATATTTACACAAAATATAGTATGTTTATTTTTATTTATTATATTATTATAAATATAAACTATTTTGAGAATAGATATCATTATTTGATTTTCAGCTAATAAAATTGTAATATATTGACGAATTATGTAAATTTTGTTATACTCAAAATACATAATATAGTTGGAGGTGTAGCAATGAAAAGTATAAAATCAAAGCTTATTCTAGTATTCAGCATCATTTTTATTATTGCAGTAGGATCTCTCGGAATTATTTCCTATATCTTATCATCAAATTCATTGATTAATAGTAAAAAGGAAGATTTAGAAGTAATTGCAGTTCAATCAGCTAAAACTATTGAAAGTAGAATTAATGGACAAATTGTCAATCTCGAAACTGTTGCAAATAATGATATCATCTACAATCCAAATCATTCAATGGAAGATAAATTAAATGTCCTGAAAGGTGAAGTTTCAAGAAGTGGTCATCTTAGGATGTACATTGTAGATAAAACGGGAAACGGGTCTTGTACTAATGGAGATACTGTTGACTTGTCAGATAGAGATTATATCAAAAAATCTTTAAAAGGTGAATCTAACATATCAGATATTTTGGTTAGTAAAGTAGGTTCTAATTCTTTAGTTATAGCTTATGCCACTCCAATAAAATATAACAATCAAATTACAGGTAGTTTGGTAGCTATTCGTGATGGGAGTAGTTTAAGCAAATTGGTAAGTGATATTACATTAGGAGAATCGGGATATACTTTTGTAGTTAATTCTGAAGGTATTATTGTAGGACATAAGAATATTGATTTGGTTACTGATAGAACCGATTTATATCAACAATCCCTTGACAACAAAGACCATCATCAGCTATCTGAAATCACAAAGAAAATGATGGACAAAGAAATTGGCAGTGGTGAATATTACTATTTTGGAGACCAAAAAATAACAGGATATGCTCCTATCAATAACACGGAATGGAGTATTTCAGTAACCGCATTAGAATCTGAAATGTTGTCTGGCTTATCTTCTTTAAAAGTAACCTTAACAATTATTTCCGTAATTATTCTTGTTATAGTATCTTTATTAATATTAAGAATAGGACATATGATAGCTACGCCAATAATAAAAGCCTCTGAACATGCTGAGTTGATAGCCGAAGGGAATTTGACACAAGATATTCCTAAACGCTTTCTAAACAGGAAAGATGAAATAGGACTACTTAGTAAATCTTTTGAGAAGATTAATGAGAACCTTAAGCTTCTTGTATATAATATAATAGACGCTTCTCAACAGGTAACATCATCCTCAGAAGAATTAACTGCTACTTCCCAACAAACCGCTATAGCTTCTCAAGAAATGGCTGTAACCATTGAAGAGATTGCCAATGGTGCCTCTTCTCAGGCACAAGAAACCGAAGATGGCACCACCAAATTATCAGAATTGAATGACCTTATAGAACAGAATATCGAAACAATTGATAAGTCATACAATATATCCAATCAAGTTATTGACTTAACCAAAGAAGGTCTGGAGACTATACATACTTTAACAGAAAAAGCTGATGATAGTGGTAAAGGGGCTAAAGAAGTTTACGATGGAATAATAAAAACTAGTGAAAGTGTAGATAACATCAGTAAAGCAAGTCAAGTTATTTCATTGATAGCTGAACAGACTAATCTGCTTGCTTTAAATGCTGCAATTGAAGCCGCAAGAGCTGGAGAAGCTGGTAAAGGTTTTGCAGTTGTAGCTGATGAGATTAGAACTCTGGCAGAACAATCAGCTAATTCAACTAAAGTTATTGATGATGCCGTAAATGAATTACAAAGGAACTCGGAAGTCTCAGTAAAAGTAATAAATCAAGTGGTTGATATTATAAAAGATCAAGTAGAATACATAAAATTTGCTGAAAACAAGTATAATGAAATTTCTGATTCCGTAAAATTAAACGGAGAAACAACGAATGAACTAAAAGATATGAGTAAGGACATAGATGCAAAAAAAGATGAACTACTTGGTATTGTTCAAAATCTAGCTGCTATAGCTGAGGAAAATGCAGCAGGTACTCAACAAGCATCAGCCTCTACAGAGGAACAAACATCTGCTATTGAAGAAATAGCTAATGCCAGTGAATCATTAGCTAATATGGCAACTGACCTACAGAACGTTATAGGTAAGTTTAAGATATAGATTGTTTCCTATTCACATATAAAGGTGGTTATTTATTTTACTTAACCACCTTTATTTTAATGAATATTATTTATAAATGTACTACAGGAACTTGAATCTCTGTAAGATAATCATCTGCGTTATTTGATTTGTATTCATTGATTATTACTCGTTCGATGCTATCTCCACTTATTTTATAACCATTGTTTTTAAGGTATTCATGTATCATTTTATAGTATTTTGGTGATTCTTTGTGGTCACAACCTCTGTAATATATGCTAGCATATTTACCTGGTTTTAGGGTTGTTATCATGTCGCTGTCCATATCTTCTTCAAGAAGAATGAAAACGGAATTATAGTTTCTATAATTATTATTAATAACATTATTCATACTAAAAGTTACCCCTACTCGTCCAATTACAATAGGTAATTTTTTCTTACTTAGGTTTTCTAATTTTCGTAAGGAAAGTTCTAGTTCATAATTAGAATTGATTTCTTCTTTTAGACTAATTATTTTTCGTTCTGGAATATCTTTTATATGGACAATACCTATATTATCTAACTTTTTTACCTGATTGATTTCCTTTATTTGATTGTCTAATCTTTTAGTAATCTTTTCTAGGATTTTTATTTTTTGGTTAACTATATCTTTTTCTTTGTGTAGCATTTCTAGGTAATAGTTAATATCTCTAATTTCCAAGTAATCCTTGATGTCTTTTAGAGGTACTCCTAAGAATTTCAAGTATTTTATTGTATTTAACTGTTCAAATTGTTCATGGGAATAGTACCTGTATCCACTAGCTTCATTAATCTCAATGGGTCTGAATAGACCTATCTCATCGTAATAGCGTAAGGTTTTTATTGATATATTATGTAATTTTGACATTTCTCCAATTGAAAATTTTGTATCCATAATATCACCGTTTTAATTATATTATTGTATAAGTATGTCAGAAAAAGTATTTTGCTCTGACGTGGCTTTTGCAAGATAGTATATGTATATGTTTCGCCAGCTACTTGCTCGTCCTGAACAAAAAGCTGGGTTCGGCGTCCTGCCTCACTACTTCACATATACATATACTATCTTGCTACGAATACCCTTCAATGTAATTACAAAACACTTTTTCTTCTTTATAGCATATTTAAGGCTACTTCATATTTTATCAAATATACTTTGTGAAGATTCATTTTTTAATACTTTGGGTAGCACATCTGTATTTGTTCCTAGTTTTTTATGGTGGTTGATTATTTTATTTGTTAATTCAGAGATAATTGATTCATATTCTTGTTTGCCATATAAATTATTTGTTTGCTGTTTATCATTTATTCGGTCGAATAGGATATGTTCTTTATATTGGTGATTAGGTTCTTTATTGAATCCTCTGCCTACGTATGCTAATTCATATTCTTCTGTTATTATTCCAGCTCTTGGAACTTCATTAGGATGAATATAAACTTCGTTGTTCCATACGATTTTGTTGCCTTTTATTAGTTCACTGGCATTTCTTCCTTGTTCTCTACCACTTGGTGGTATGTTCATCAAGCCTAGAATAGTTTGTTGAAAATCAACTACAGTAATATATTCATTGACTGTTGTTTCTTTTCTTATTTTTTCAGGCCATCTGATGAGAAAAGGAATTCTGTATACTGATTCATATAGATTATTTTTATATAACAATCCATGTTCTCCCATATAGTCTCCATGATCTGTTGTAAATATTACAATGGTATCATCTAAGATGTTTTTCTCTTTTAGATATTCAAGTATTCTTCCTACATTATCATCAATACACTTAACTTCTCCTAGATATTGTGATTTATAGTGTCTGAATTTTTCTTCTCTGTCCTTCATGTTGATTGAAAATAATTGTTCTCTACCCCATTCATCGTCTTCTGCCCAATCTGGTAGTTTTTCTTCGTTAAAGGTATCAGGGATAGTTACATCCTTAGGGTCAAACATCTTATCATATGGTTCCCTAACATTATAGGGAGTATGTGGATCTGGTATACTGACCATTAGAAAAAACTTGTCCTCTTTGTTTCTTTCAATAAAGTCCAGTGATTTATCTGTTATCCAATCAGTCATGTATCCACCACTTCCAATATCAAAATTTAATATTGGCTTACCATTAGTTTGTTCAACAACATTTTTATAATGACCGCAGTTAAACATATGTTCACAGTCATCAAATCCCATGGAAGTATCTGCTGTCATCCAACCTGGATAGTGTGCTCCATTCAAATGCCATTTACCTATATATCCCGTTTTGTAATTTTCATTTCGTAATAGATGTGCTAAAGTGATTTCATTTTCATTCAAGGGCACATCATTAGTATAAGCCCCATTTTGGTGAGGATATCTTCCAGTAATGAAACAACCTCTAGAAGGTGTACATACTGCACTAGGTGTAAAGAAATTGGTTAATATGGCTCCTTCTTCTCCTATGGAATCAATATTAGGTGTGTGTATTTCATTTCCTCCATAGCAGCTTAATGTCCACCGACTCTGTTGATCTGTTAATATAATAAGCACATTGGGTTGCCTCTTCATATTATCCCTCCAAAAAGTATATATTCATAAAATTTATCTCTACAGAAAATATTACTCCTTATATATACAATTAAAAAGATAATAATGTAATTATTTATATTAATATATGATTGTATTGATTATTATTTCACATCTACATCCATTGTCATCATTAAAAACCCTGAAAAAGCTGGATTATTAAATTTATAAAGAGGCATATACACTAACGTACAAACCTCTTTTGATTTTATGAATCAATCGAGCCGCTGTAAGAATGATTGCTTCTTTTTTATTCATATAATCACCATAACTTTCATTATAGTCTCCTGATGAATAGTATACCACCGGTCGTCTATATTGTATTATACTTATTTAATCTTGACAATATTCTTTTTAGCAAACTAATAGCCGCAAACAATTACAATAAGTATTTTTGCGGCTACTAAATTTTTTCTCTATTATACTTTTACATCCTTAATTATCTACTTCCTATTACTACAAACATATCCTCATTATCAACTTGCTCTACAACTTCCAACCCAGATTCTGAAAAATATTGTTCTAATTTTTCCATCTCAGGCAGATTATCTTCTTTAACAGTATCATCAACTCTTTTATGAAGCTTGTTAATGGCTTCTCTGCTTTGAGAATGACAGATAGTAAGTTTCCCACCACTCTTTAATTTCCTTGAAAGTTTTTCTACTGCTTCTTCTTTGCAGTGAAAATGTGGAAACATTGAGTAACAGATAATGTAATCATAATATTCTTCATCATTTTCTTTTTTTAGTATATCATTACATTCAAAAACTACATTTTCGTAACTATTTTTCTTTCTAGCTACTTCTATCATCTTTTCCGCCATATCAACAGCTTTGATCTTACCTGAACCAGTAACTCTTTTGTACAAACTTGGAATCAAAATTCCTGTTCCAGTACCCACGTCCAGAATCCTGCTTCCCGCTTGTATATCAACTAAGTCCAGTATGTATTCAACTTTCTTCATATCATGGTTGCACATTTCATCCCACGAGTCTGCTACGCTATTAAAAAAGTCTTTTTTTAATTTCATATAAACTCTCCTACAACATTTTTTGTTAAATCAGTATTCTCACATGAGATTCTAACAAGCGACGATTTCTTTTATCATGAACTCTTTTCCGCTTAACAACTCCCAGTCTTTTATCCCACAATGAGGACATTTCCCTTTGTTTTCTAAAAGATTGAAAACCTTATTGCAGTTTTTGCAAAGAGCGTTACCTGGTATAATCTCAATTTCCAATTTGGTATCCTGTAATAACGTACCGTCAACAGCGGCAGGATAACATTCCTTGATATATCTTGGAATCATTGAAGACAATTCTCCAATCTGTAAAACTAATTTATCTATTTTTGTCAATTGATTTTCTTCTGCAATATTTTTCACTGTCTTTACAACTTCAAATACAACTCCTAGCTCATGCACTTCGTTCACCTGACCTTATGTTATACTTATGAATCGTCAATATATATACCTTATACAAAAGGTTAAACTCACCATATTTCCACTACGCTTTAAAGACTTTTGTTACCTTTTTAACAGCAATTTTACCTTTACGTTTAATCATATTCTTCACGACTATTGGTTTAAGTTTTTCTAAATCTACACTTTCTTTATCATATTTCCTTACAAGTGAAATAGCATCGAACTTACACTTAGTTGTACATCCACCGCAGCCTAGACACATGAATTCATCTACAGTAGTAGCGCCACAGCCAAGACAACGTTCTGTTTCTTTTTTGATCTGCTCTTCTGTAAATGTAGTACGTAAATCTTTGAAAGTTTTCTTTGATTCCTTACCATCTACATGAAGTGGTCTTTGTCTAGGCATACGATCATATCCATCAAGTGCTAGATTTTCTTTATCAAGTGCATGAAAATCTCTTCTATCACGACCAAGAACTAAGCTCTGTCCTGGCTGAACATAACGGTGAATTGATATAGCTCCTTGTTTACCTAGAGCAATAGCATCAATCGCGAACCTAGGTCCTGTCATTGCATCACCACCAGCAAATATATCAGGTTCTCCTGTCTGCAAAGTAAATGAATCTGCTTTTATTGTCTTATTTCTATTCAATTCTATTTTGCTGCTTTCTAATATATTTCCCCAATCCATACTTTGACCTACTGAAATCAAAATATGATTTGTCTTAACAGTTTTAGTTTCATTCTCATCATAAGTAGGATTAAACCTTCCATTATCATCAAAGACTGAAAGACATTTCTTGAATTCAATACCAACAACACGTCCATTTTCCTGTAGAATTCGTTTTGGTCCCCAAGAATTATTTATGACTATATCTTCTGAAACAGCTTCTTCAATTTCTTCTGGTAGAGCTGGCATTTCTTTTTGATTTTCGAGGCAGAACATTTCAACTTTTGGTGACCCAACTCTCGTAGCTGTTCTTGCAACATCAATAGCAACGTTACCACCACCGATGACAACTACATTACCATCTAGTTTCATATCATTACCTAAATTTACATCTCTCAAGAAATCAACACCTGTTATTACTCCTTCTGAATCTTCTCCTTCTAATCCAAGTTTTCTACCTGCTTGAGCACCAATAGCTAGATAGAATGCTTCATAACCCTGAGTCCTTAGTTCTTTCAGACTGATATCTTTGCCTACTTCAACACCTGTCTTGAATTGAACTCCTAATTGTCTTAAAATATCTATTTCTGCGTTAATTACATCTTTCTCAAGTCTAAAAGCTGGGATTCCAAGTGTCAACATACCACCTAGAACTTTTTGCTTCTCGAATACTGTTACTTTATAACCATCTAGAGCTAGATAATAAGCACATGAAAGACCTGAAGGCCCAGCACCTATAATAGCTATTTTATTTCCATATTCATGGCGTAACTTTGGTACATATCTATTTTCTTCTGTCAAATCTTGTTCTGCAATGAATTTTTTAATTTCATCTATAGCAACTGGGTCATCAATATCTCCCCTTGTACATGCTGATTCACATTTTCTTGGACAGACACGACCACATACTGCTGGAAATGGATTCTCATGCTTAATAAGTTCCAGAGCTTCTTTGTACCTACCCTGAGATGCTAACTTGATATAACCTTGAACGGAAATATGGGCTGGACATTCTGTTTTACAAGGGCTAGTACCTGTATCAACAACATTTTTCCTGTTTATACGATAATCTGTATTCCATTTATCTGGTCCCCACTCAGTATTATGTGGAAAATCTTTTCTCTTCTCTTCTTCAATTGGAGTCTTTGCACATATTTTCTGTCCTAATTTTAATGCATTCACTGGACACACTTCTACACATTCACCACAGCCAACACACTTTTCTGGGTCAACATGTGAGACATAATTGGAACGTACCATATCAGGGTTTACAAACATCTCTGCTATTCTCATTGAAAAACATGAACAACCACAACAGTTACAGATAGCATGAGTTTTTCCTGAACCATCTAGATTTGGTATACTATGTACTAATCCATTTTCCTCTGCCTTTTTAATGATCTCAAATGCTTCTTCTCTTGTAATCTCACGTCCTCTGCCAGTACGTATATAGTATTCAGCAGCGTGCCCCATTTGAATACACATATCCTCTTTTAGATGACCGCAACCTTCTCCCATAACCTCTCTTGTTGTTCGGCAAGCACAATCTGAAACTGAAAAAATAGTGTTGTCATTAAGATATTTGGATACTTCTTCATAAGATGCTTTTCTAGTCTCCCCATCTATTGCACTTTCAATAGGAATTACACGCATTGGACCTGTTCCTGGTGAAAAAACACCTACTCCCATTGGACCTTTTCTTTTTCCGTATTCATCGAAGGCTATAGCTATCTGTGGATATTTTTTTACATTCTCTCTATTATTGACCATCATTTCCATATGACCTGGGACCCAGATTTCATGCCAATATTTATCAACACCGTCAATCTTATTGACAAAAGCTACACCTGCAACTGCTAATTCCCATAACAGTTTTGCTGTTTTTTCTACAGATTTACCGCACTTGGGAGCAATTTCTTCTGCACTCTGTGGTTTTCTTAGTTCAAGACAAAGTGCTACTTCTGCCATTTCTTCTGTTACAACAGGTTCCAAAATCTTATATTCTGGATATTCAGGTTTTATTTCCATCTTAGAACCTCGTTTTGTCCTGCTTATCTTATTCGCAAGATCCAATACCTTTTCGTTAACCATGCCTATTCCCTCCAAATTTTATTTTTATATGATACCTATTGATTCCATTCTTTCACTTCAGTACGTATCCAATCAGCCCATTCATCTATTCCTTCCCCTGTCCTAGCGGATATAGGAATTATCTTGATATTTGGATTCAATTTTTTAGCACGTTCTTTTACAGCTTCCAGGTCAAAATCAAAATACTCAATGACATCCATTTTGTTAATCAATAGAACATCCACTATCTTAAACATCAAAGGGTACTTAAGAGGTTTATCATCTCCCTCTGGTACGCTTAAGATCATGGCATTTTTTGATGAGCCTGTATCAAATTCAGCTGGACAGACTAGATTTCCCACATTTTCTAGAATAGCAAAATCAATTCCTTCTGTTCCAAGACCAATCAAGCCTTGTTTTGTCATATCGGCATCAAGATGACACATGCCTCCTGTGTGAAGTTGAATTACTTTTGCTCCTGTCTGAGAAATTGTGTTAGCATCAACATCTGAATCAATATCAGCTTCCATTACCCCGATATTCATCTCATCTTTCAAAGCGTTAATTGTTTTTGTAAGAGTCGTCGTCTTACCTGAACCTGGTGATGACATTAGATTCAATAGAAAAGTTTTCTCTTTTTTCAATTGTTCTCTAAGCAAATCTGCTTGGCGATTATTATCCTCAAACACGCTCTGCTTTATTTCTAGAACCTTGTATGTATCCATTTTTATCTATCTCCTTTTCTTATAAAGTTTTAAATTGAAAGTATTATGTCTCATAAATTGGTTAGTTTGGAATGTTTTTGACGCATATCTAAGCGCTTCGACCTTATATGCTGAAAAAATAGAAAGTAATTAATTAACTTTTATAAATTTAATTCTAAAAGATTGTTATTATTTTATCACTCTCAGTATATTTGAAAATGATGTTGTTGTCAAAAAAGCAAAAACCTTGTAAAATCAAGGTTTAGTGGCTTTCTATTTCAAGTTTGGTTTACACACAAATTATATCTCTAATCCTATATATAATGCTGATTAGAGAGAATAATGTATTGATAAGTGTAAACTATACTTGAAAGTAAAAAAGTTGCAAAAATGATTAAAATCATCTAAGCAACTCCTAAAAATACCTATTCAGTATATAATTTGAGAATTCTATACAGTTATTCATAGATACTGTACTCATAATCTCTCCAGCTATATATATGTTGTTTTTCCCTTGCATTTCTTCTATTTTATCATAAAATCCCTTTTTTAGAGTACTGGTATCTACGTATGGACACTGATGCCAACTCTTGAATTGATAAAGCCTCGGATTGACAAAACCTAATTTCAATAAATCACTTTTAATAATCTTTAATGATTCTTCTTTGGACCTTTCAGGTGAATTATAAGCATAAACCATTACCAATTCTTCACCATTAGTTGAATCCCATCTAGAGTTCCATATAATAACATGTCCTTTATTCTCTATAGATAGATTTTCTAGTACAAAACCGCATTTCTTTGGAATCTTCTCAGTTATAAATGCATAAACATTGAAATCTTGATATTTTATAAAACCAAGATATTGATTCATCTGGTAATCTGTATCACAAAGAGTAGTAAATTGATTAAGTGGAGCTGTGATAACAACTTTATCATATTCTAATTGTTCAAAATCCGTATGAACACATAATTTTCCATTATCCATCTTAGTGATTTCTTTAACATTCTGGGTCAATCTGATATCTTTTACTTTATCCTTCATAGAATCTATGAATGTTGAAACTCCTTTCTCCCATGTACAGAATTCAGGAAGTTCCATAAAAGACATTAATGTCTCATAATCCAATATCCTAAGGACATAAAGTGCAGGTATGACATTAATATCTCCCAACCCATAGCTTGTAAAATAATTGACATATACTGTCTTCAGAACCCTAAAATCATTTAAATCACACCACTTTGTAAAAGGGAGCATAAGGGAATCTTCTATACTATGGATATTCACTCTTTTTAGAGATTTGTATTCATTGAGGATATGAGGAAATCTATCTAGTTCTTCAACAAAATCATCTAAATCTTCTTTTGGTATCTGCATGATTCTATTACCATTTGCATCATAGTTGACCCGTGATAATTTTGGTCCATCATTTTTGATATTATGAGTCTTCATAAATGCTTTTAGACTATTTTGAGAAGGCAGGCCAAAAAGAGCACCTAACTCATAAGACTTTCCTTTATACCATATAGTATGTAATTTACCTCCTACCCTACTATCTTTTTCAAAAACAGTAACCTTTCCATATCCCTTTTCTTGTAGCCCTTCAGCTATCACCAGCCCTGAAATGCCCCCACCGATAACAGCGACCTTACAATCATTTTTCTTTATTGTAATCACCCCCCTTTAGAGAATTGATCAACGTCAGAATCCAAAGTGGTAATGTTTCTAGATCAACATTATTGTGAGCTACTCTTTCTAGGATGACCTTGGCTGGTACTTTTCCTGCATTACAGCCATTAGATATCTTTCTAGAGAAATTATAATGTCTAAGGAATCTGTGTAATGCTCTTTCCACCTTATTGAAAGAGTCAATATTTTCTTTCGTAATTTTGCTATAGAACTCTTTTACCAATAATTTATTGAATTCATCCATATCATTAAAGATAGAATTGTTTTCATGAGAAATGAAATTGTGATTAATATTAAAATCTTTCATGATATCCTTATACTTATTGTTTTTAATAAAATAAGGTATGAATTCTCTTGTTTTCTCTGTTAATAAATTATCAATGTCTAAGTTTAAAGTACTCATCAAGTAACCAAGTTTCAACTCAAAATAATCCCACATATCTATGTCTTGCTTTTTATTATAGATCTTGACAGAACCCCATTTTGAATAAGTGTCATAGAGGGTATATTGATATATTTTACCAATACCTTCAAATGTACCTATAAAATCGATTCTTTGAATGACTAGATAACCTACATAGGATTTTTTTGGGTTTTCAAAACATCTTATTAAGTTTCTATTATTTCTATTTCCTCTAGAAGCTTGTTTTTTGTTCTTAGAATATTGTTGTCTTTGAACTTTTTTTGATAGATTGTTTCTTTTCAAGACATTATAAATCCCCGATACCCCAATATCAAAACCCTCAGCTTTTAACTCATAGTAGATTCTATTGGGTCCATCTTCAGGAAATCTTTGTACATAAGATAGGATTTCATTTTCTATTGTTTTATTGACTTTATTAGGCATTACAGGCTTTTTGTGTTCTTTGATCTCTAGTCCCACCATACCATGTTTTAGATAAGCCCTTTTCCAATTGTAATATGTGGTTCTTGAAATTCCAAACAGGTTACATGTCTGTGAAACATTGTTTTCTTTCAAAGCATGTTTTAAAATCATATATTTGTTGTATGAATTAAAAACTTCTGCTTTCATATCAGTCCCTCACTTTTCATAATTATGAATAAGAGTTTGGTTCATATATATATTCTAGTCCAAATGCCTGATAAAATCAATTTATTATATTAATCTTTTTTATATACTTATCTTCATAAATGCTTTTCATCTTATCTCATAGAGATAAATGTCTATTTTATATCTTTACCTTTCATTTTTTCTCTTAACTCTTCTTTATTGATGTTCTTTATCCTGACTTTAACTTCTGTCCCTTTACCTATTTCACTTTTTATATCCAACCTACTTCCTTCTCCGTAATATAAGTCTATTCTTTTTATCAAATTCTTGATTCCATATCCTCCATAATTAGATACATAATTAAATGACAAAATCTCGTCGATCTTATTCTCGTCCATTCCTTCTCCATTATCGATGACATCAAATATTATGAAACCATCTTTTTCATATCCATTAATAGTTATTATCTTCTCTTTCGAGCTATGCATATCAAATGCGTGTAAAATTGCATTCTCAACAATCGGCTGTAATAAGTGTTTTATAACAAATAGTTCCAAGATATCATTATCTATATTAGTATCAAGGGTAAACTTGGATGACCTTGAGAATTCATTTATCCTTACATATTGATCAATCATCTTGATTTCGTCACGAACATACATTATATTATTGCCTTTGTTCAAGGCAAGTCTATAATAACTTGTCATTGTATCAATCATCTTAACTGATTTATGATCCTCTTTTTCCAGTGCAGACCATTTAATAACTGATAATGAATTGTATAGTAGATGAGGATTGATTCTAGCTTGTAATAATTCCATTTCTGTTTTACTTAATTGATTGTTATAATCCATAGTCTTCTTATATAGACTGTTTATTTCTTCTATAGCTTCTATGAATCGTATTTTGATAAAGGATATCTCATCTTCCTTATTATCTTGCATCTCTTCTACTAAAAGTTCCTCTTTGTTATCTTGTATCACTCTGATAAATTGATCCAACCCACTTGTTATTTTTCTTGAAGTAAAATTAGAGACATATATTATCAAAAGAAAAAATAACAATAGGATACTTAATATAATCAAGAAAACATTTATATCATTTTTTTTCACAAAAGTAGTAGGTACAAAAACAGTTATCATATGCCCATTCTGTAGTTTTTTATCGAATGTATAGTATTTTTTTTCATTCCTATTCTTAATATTATCTATATCGATGGGGTTTGAAACTGGAGATTCTTTGTAGTAAATAAGCTCCCCTTTATCATCAAAATAAGTGATTACGCCATTATTAGGCATTCCGATTTCATCCAGTAGATATTGTATTTTTTCTAACGGTATATGACATCTTAAGATATCTTCTGTTTTGTTATTCATGTTGAGTCTTCTATAATAATTGATGGAGACTTCTTCTACTCCGTTTTTCTCTTCTTCTATGGTCCATATTACATTGTTTAACTTCATATATTTTAATTTACCAAGTTCTACATTGTCCTTGATGGTTTGGATATCATTTATATATGGATTAAAAAGGGCAGTTTCATTGTCTGTATATATAGAAAAGGGATTACTTAAATAAGATTCAGGATTTATACCTTCAAACAACATTTTAAGATGATTATTAAATAGAATCGCTTCTTCTATGCGGTCTTGAAAATTATTATCTATATTGTTATTAAGATAAGTATTGGATAGAATATATGTACCTTTTTCTATATATGTCTTAAACTCCATATCGATAAGAGATGTGCACTTTTGTAGATTCTCATTTATAATATTGAACTGTTCTTCCATATGATTTTTCTTGATAATCCAGTTGATGTATATGGTTATGATTATAATTGGAATCATGGTGAATATAATCAAGTTAATTCTTATTTTACTTTTTAACGTCAATTGGTTTAAAAAATTTTTTATCTTCATTATATTATCTACTCCTTTATTTGCTGTATCTTTTTCTATATTCTTTAGGAGTTATTCCAGTATGTCTTTTGAATACTGATGTAAAATAAGCGTTGCTTTTATATCCTAATTCATTAGAAATATCACAAATTCTGCAATATGGGTCTTGTAACATTTTCTTAGCCATTTCTATCTTAGTTTGGATTAGGTATTCAAATATAGTGATTCCTTTTTGCTGTTTGAATATCTGATTAGCATAACTGCTGCTGATATATAGAGAATCCGATATATCTCTTATATTATCAATCTCTCTATATTTTGTCTCTATTATCTCAATAATATCTTCTACAATCTTACTATACCTGTTAGTTTCTCTATCTTTTATAAGTTCAATGATACCTAATATGATATTATTGATCCATTGCTTTATATCCACAATAGTTTCAAATCTTGATAGTTTTTTCCACACAATGAACTCATCATCCACAAAATCACTAAAACTTAGATTTCTTTCTAATAATAAAACCTGTATTATATTGATGATAGAATAAGATAAAGATTTTAGATGATTAGTAGATAGATCTTCTACTTGACCATAGTATTTTTGGAGAAATACATTTACCTTGTCTCTATCCATCTCCTCAAATATATGGGATAATTCGTTTTTTATCTCAATTAGATCGTATTCACATTCATTAGTTCTTTTCATGACTTCATTAGCCATGATGATGGCATTTCCTCTACTGTAGAATTTTGATTCAACAGCATACTGAGCATTTTTTAATAAATCATTAATGTGGCTTAATTCATTGGATATTCCTGATAACCCCATTGTTATATTCATATCAGCTACTTTATTGATATACTCCCTGCAATTGATAGCATAGATTACACTTTCATCAAGTAAAACTTTTTCTTCTTTTATTTCATCAAAGTATAGAACAACAATAACACTTCTATAATCATTTTTAATAACGAACCCTTGTTTTTCTTGTAACACTGTTTCTTCTACACAGAACTTGACTCTTTCTATGAGTTTATATCTTTCTTCCACGGATATATTAGAATAATTCAATTCATAGTTATCAATCTCTATATAAAATACATTGTAACATTTAAAAGACCTGTAAATATTTAGATAATTCATTCTGTTAATGATATCTTCATTATTTCTTATCTTTCCATATATTAAATCATAATAGAAATTCTCAATCATCAAGGGTAAACTCTCAGTTATTTTTTTCTCTAACTCTTGTTTTTCCAGTTTTTTGGCAAGCTCTTTTTGATAAATATCAATCATGTATATAAGGGCATCTTGTAATTCATCTATATCTATTGGCTTTAGTACATATCTATTGATATTCAATTCCATTGCACTCTTGGTGAATTCGAATTCATCAAAACAACTAATGAAAATGAACTTGGTTTCTGGTAATTCCTCTTTTATTCTCCTTGTCATCTCAATACCATTTAATCTAGGCATTGAGATATCAGTTATGACAATGTTAGGCTTTAATTCTATAGATTTCTTATAACCTTCCAACCCATCTAGAGCAGTCCCACAAACTCTAAGTCCTAGAGCTTCCCATTCAATATTATTCATCATACCTTTTATATCTAATAGATTATCATCTACTATTAACACATTAAACATCAAACAATCCCCCTTTATTCTATTTTATCATAAAGTGACATAATTCCCTATAATTTTCAATTCAAAAAATGATGACCCTATCCCTAGAAATCATCATTTTTTATACCCTACTCTCTCTTTAACCCATTTTTTAAAAATTGACCTACTTATTTAATTCTTTTAGCTTATCTGCTTCTTTCTTAGCTATTTCAGTCATTTGATCTAGCATTTTATCTATATCAGCTACAGATTTTAATGTATCAGTAGCCTTTTGCCATTTTTCTTCAAACTCTTCATCTGATTTGGCAACAAAAACTAATTTGAAAGGATCTTCCCACTGTTGTCTTGCATTCCAGAATTCTTGAAGTTCTGGTATATCAGCAAATTCTGGTGACCATGGATGAGCTGGTGGGAAATATTGTAAATCTTTTACATGAGGACTTGACATTTTGAACTTGAATCCTGACATATTGGTTGGTAAATATTTTATATTATCATTGTACACTACTGGATAATATTCACTTTGTAACATGAATCTTGTATATACTGTACATTGATCGTTAGCTAATCCTTCAAATTCACTTAAATTACTTTTACTTGTATCCATATCAACAAAATACTTATTGAATTTTTCATCATTGAATTTTCTCTTGCCATTTTCTTCTGTGTATAATCCATCTTCTTTTGATCCCCAATAATATACATCTTCAAACTCATCTGTAAATTGAACATCTATCCAATTCAATACTTGTGGTAGATCATCCTTTTTGATAGTCTTCAATAAACCTACCATATCATACCATGTTGGTCTTTCGTTATAGTCTGGATACTCTTTTTTGTTAGAGATTTGAGTATATAAAGGACGATATTGGAAATCCTTTCCTGCATCCTTCAACTCCTTGTTGATAATGTCAGGTTGTCCTACATAACTTAAAATTGCACATGCATATAATCCATTCTTTACTTTTTCAACAAATTGTGCTTGAGTATGTACTAATGATTCTGGCTCAAAAACTTTGTCTCTAATCAAACGGTTTTGAACAAGGGCTGATTCTTTGAATACTGGTTCTAATAGGTTAAGTCTTACTCTCTCATTAATTGGATCCCATGAACCTGTATAGAAATGACCCCTATAACCCATTAAGTCAGCACCAAAAAATGATAACGCCATCCAGTTATCTCCACCATTGTAACCAAAGGCATAAACTGGTTTATCTCCTTCTTTTAGATTAAGCTCTTTTACTTTATAGAAGAAATCTATATAATCTTGAGTAGTCTTAATTGGCACATCCATTATTTCTTCACCAATTGGTTCATTTTTCTCGTTTAATAATTCTACTAATTCATCATAAGTCTTAGCCTCTGGATATATCTTTTTAAGAATATCATCCCTAACCCATACAGATGTATGCCCAGCAAACATAACATCACTATTAGGTAAACTAGCTGCATCATATAATTTTTCTGATATATCATCACTAATACCTTTTTGAACACCTAGATTAAATGGTATACCCATTATCTTACCATCTATAGTTGCTTGTTCCCACATATAATCAGGTATCTTTTCCCAAACGTGAGGCGCATATTCTTGAAGCATTTCTGGTGTCAACGTCCAAAGTTTTTCTGCTTCATCCAATTTTGTAAGGTGTGTTAAAGCACTTGTTCTTAATAGATGGGGTAAATTATCAGCTGCCAGAAGCTGTGTCAATTTACTATCCAATGAACCTCCGCCATTACCGAAGATATTATCTAAATCAACATTTGTTTCTTTTGTTAACCAACTCTTGACTATATTTTTTTTAGGTACTTCTGATGCTATATAATCTGTATCTTGTGCTGACCACATTGTTAAATGTAGCCTTTTGGCTGCAACTTTTTCATCTTTTCCGCCATTAGAACTATCAACAGATTCTTTCTTGCCGCATCCACCTAATAAACTAACAATAAGTGTTAATACAATTAATGTCCCCAATACTCTAGTCTTTTTCAAAACCATATGTATTTCCTCCTTTTATTTATATTTATTATAATGAATCGGTTGTATTATTTACAACCTCATATTATACTTTTTATTCTTTGATTGCACCTATAGTAACACCTTTTACAAAATACTTTTGTAAGAATGGATATAACATGATGATTGGTAGAGTTGTCAGTACTATGGTTGCTGCCCGTACAGTTTCTGGTGTTGGTTTTGCAACAGCTTTACCTGTAAGTGCGGCAGTCTCTGAGATGCTCTGTGTCATTTCACTTTCCTTTACTACTTTCAATAGGATATATTGTAGTGTGTTAAGATGATTCTTAGTTATATACAATAGATTGCTCATCCAATCATTCCAATGACCTACTGCTACCCACAAACAGATTGTAGCCATAACTGGTTTACATAAAGGCAAGATAACCTTGAACAGGATTTGTATTTCATTAGCACCATCCAGATAAGCAGATTCTTCCAAGCTTTTTGGAATACCCTGCATGAAAGTACGTATAATTATCATGTTATAAAAAACAAATGAACCAGGAATTATATAGACTAAGAAATTATTAATCAAATGAAGCTTCCTAAAAAGTATGAAATTAGGAATTATACCTGCATTTATGAACATAGGTAATAATAGAAACCATATAAAGACGCTTTTACCTGGTAACTTTCTACATGTCATAGCATAAGCCGCACTTGTTGTTACAACTAATCCAATAGCTGTACCAGCTATTACTCTTGTCACAGAAACTATGATAGCATCCTTAATACTTGGATTAGTGATTAATGTCTTAAAATTATCCATTGTGAATTCTCTTGGAAATATAGTAACCCCTCCAAAACTGGCATTACTACCAGTATTCAACGACAAAGCTAGTTGATTGAGAAAAGGATAAACTGTAACAACACATAGTAAAATCATGAATACAATATTAAAAACATCAAATACTGAACTTCCATTAACCTTCTTTTTAACTTTTATCATATTACCCTCTCCTTTACCATATTGAAATACCAGAAAGTTTTTTTGCTATTTTATTAACTACAAATACGATCAGGAAGGATACTATACCTTGTGTAAGCCCAAAAGCTGTAGCTAAAGAGTAATTACCAATATTAAGACCCTGCCTGTATACAAGGGTATTAATTACCTCTGTCTGTTCTTGTATGAATAGATTCTGTAGCCCGTACACTTGTTCAAAGTTTGAAACTATAAGACTTCCTGTATTCAGGATCAAGATAATAATTGCTGTTGGTAATAGACTAGGTAGAGTTATGTACCATATCTGCTTGAATCTGCCACATCCATCTACTATTGCTGCTTCATATAATGAAGGGCTGATTGCAGCTATTGAAGCTAAGAATATTACTGAATTCCAACCTACATTTTTCCAAACGTGAGAGAAAAATATTATCTTAAGGAAATTGCCTGCATCCATGAATATATTGATTCTTTCAATACCTTCACCAAATAACCAGACTCTCATATCATTGAAGGAACCATTTATTGCAAAGAAACCATAGAATAAAGCTACTACTGATGCCCATGAAAGGAAATAAGGCATATAACTGATAGTCTGTACAACTTTTTTGAATCGTAGATTCCTTAGTTCGTTGAATAATAAAGCTAATATTATTGGTAGAGGAAATCCTAGAAACAATATTGTACCACTATATATGAAAGTGTTTTTTATAGCCAATAAAAAGTTTGGCATTGTAAATATCTTTATGAAGTTATCAAGTCCTACCCATTCACTACCGCTGAATCCTTTAATGATATCAAAATCTTGAAAAGCCATTATGACTCCGCCTAATGGCAAATAGTTAAATATAAAGGTATATAGAATTGCTGGTAATAAAAGAATATAGAAGTATTTGTATTTCTTAATATTTAATAGAAAGCTACTTGTTTCACCATTGGTGATATTTTTGCTCTTTGTTATATTCATATTTATTCACCTTCTTCTTTCATTGTATTATTCTGTACTATATATATAGCTAGTATTAAAGCCATTTAGCGGCTTTTTTTAATCTATTATGAGTATACTTTTTTTCTAATTAATATACAATAACACAAAATGATTAAAAATATAAATATCTTACTTAGTGTGTAAAGCATGAATTTATATCTCTAGCTTCAGTAATGAGGCAGCTGGAAATTCAATATATCCTGAAGATGATTACTTACATAATTATTTCAATAACTATAATAAGCTTATCTTGTTAATAGTTAAAATTATTGTTATAATATAATTATTGTAATAATAGTTACTATTAAAATACTTATAATTTTATTGTAGTATATAAACTTTTATAGTGTTTAATATTTAATCAATTATTTTTTTATCTGAATCGTTGTAAAAATGCTATTAGAATTAAGAAGGGATTCTGCTTATGAAGAAGTTCGAAAACAAGTCATATCAAACATTAAATAAAAAACTAAACATATATTTAGAAAATAGCAATGATAGTGTATATATTGATGAAGAAATAAAAAATAGGATATGGAACAATACCATTAAAGAAATACATCAAAACCAGTTAAAAAGAAACTATATAGTTGGAAGAAGATATAAATCTGTTGTAACAGCATGTTTACTATTGATTATGCTAATTTCATTAGATTTATCCAGTAATGCTAGTTTATTTAAAAGATTATTTCATAATATAAATGATAATACAATTCAATTCTATACTAGAGAATATAAGATTTCTGAAGAAAATAGAGATTATGAGTTAGATAATGAGATAGTAGAAATTAATGACAATGGTGGTAGAAATTTTATATCGCCTATAATACCACATAATTTCAGTGTTCAAAATATAAATAAGAATGATTCTGGTACTAATATAATTATTTATATGTGCAGTAATGATAATAGAATTATACAAGTAAACCAAAAATATATTACTGATAGAGATTCCACTGGTTTAGTTAAATATAATCAAGATTTATTTGACATTGAAACTTTTAATAATAATGATATAGAGTATAATATCATTCAAAATGACGCTTTGACCATTAGTTTATTTGTTATAGGTGATATTGAATTTGAAGTACTAGGAAATAGTAAACAAGAAGTATTAGACATAACTATGTCATTACATTACTAATATAATAAGCTTAGTATACAGTTGATATATATGTAATACTAAGCTTATTGAATATATTATATTTATTTTATAGTAATGGAAGCTGTTGTATTTACATCTAAATAATTAGTTCCATCGACAGTTGCATAATGGTATGTTTTAAGTCTATATTCTGAACCCACATTTATTTCATGATAACAAGGTATTTTACTAATCATACATGTATTATATTCTGTATATGTAAAGGTCTTTACAGTATCCCATGAGCCATCTTTTTTCTCTTGAACATTAATTTCTAATTTCAAGCTATCACACGTCATAGTAGAAGAAGTTGAACTACTAATACTTATACAAGACTCTGAGTCAGTTATAAAATCTGAAATATAAGCTAATGGATCATCTTTTGGTTTGGCCATAGATCTAAGAAATGTATGCCCTACCCTAATATCTTTCACTTTGATTTGATTTTCTTGAGCATTAACTCCCATAGATAATACTGATGTTAATAAAACTGTTAATAATAATAATTTAATTTTTCTCATTTTCTACATCCTTTTCTTTAGTTATTATTTTTGAATTAAAAAACCCTCTCAATTATATAAGGGTAAAAAAACTGAAAAGGTTACAAAAAACTGAAAAAAATATAATAAATACAATTTTATTGTCTGCATATTATGTTTAATTAATATAAATCTATGAATAAAAATTAATTTATCAACTATGAACTGCATATAACCACTTTAAGAATTTCCCTCTGTTAACGTTAATATTTACTCTTATTTATTGCCATTATAACCAGTTTTATATTTTTGTTAGTTATCTGTATTAAAAAAACATCCAGATTACATTGTTTATGAATATGCTGATAATGATAAAATTAGTAGTTAGGCAAAAGAAAGTGTCAATTATATATCTTCAAAAGAAATTATAGCTATAGGTAAAGATAACGTATTTTCATCAATAAATTTACTAATGAGGAAGCGCACATGGCTATTTAAAATTTTTATAGTAATTTGTAATAAAACTCTATGGATTTTTTATAATGTAAAACACAACATATAAACCTTTAAAATTCATTACTATAGAAACGGTATATATTTCCCCTTGAAGAGTTTATATATGCCGCTTTCTATTTAACAATTAACTATATGTACTATTTTTTAGTAATTAGATTCTTTATGAATTTTTATTGACAGTTCTTTATCTATCTCCAAATATCCGTAGTAATTAATTAGTTAACTATTCTCATGCTTTGGCACCATACATATACCTTTCCCCTTTATTATTAGACAAAAGCTATCCAACGTCTTTCACCGAAAAACATCATTAAATAACAATAGTAATGATCTCTTTACCATCTGCTCTAAGCTTTTAAAATTTTATAACCACAATCTATATACATCTTCTTATTTTTTATTAATTATGTTTAAATTATAAGATATATATTATAAGTACTATTAATATCTCAAAATAGTATAAGCATTTCATATAACAATGAACATAAATTAACAAACAGATAGTCTATCGGAATATTTTATAGAACTATCTATAACTATTTTTTCTTTAAATCATAATTTAGCATACTAGAACTCAACAAACACCCACTGAAGTGGGTTTAGATTTGAGTCTAAAGCCTCCTAAAGTCCATCTATAGTAAATTATCATATCTCTGATTTTCTGCTATATCCTTATTGAATATATATTATTATTACTTCATCCGTTACATTTCCACTATTTGCTATAAAATAACCCGTAGTCCATAAGTATTGTCCCAAATTTAGCTCCTTATATTCCATTAGTAATTTTCCATACTTATCACCTGTTACTTCAAGTATTACCAATATTAATAGGCTAAAAACGTATAATTCAAAATATATTACATCTTTGTCTTGATAAATCAAAGAATATTGTCTATAATTATAGTAAAATATTGTATTTTTAGGATTAATGATGAAATTTAATTATAGATTTAAGCCAATGTGTAATTCTATAGCAAAATTAAGGAGGAAAGTAATGAAAGCGGATAGTATTAAATTACTTGAATTTATAGGACAAAATAAAAGAACCTTTAGTATTCCTGTCTACCAAAGAAATTATGATTGGAAAAAAAATCAATGTATTAGACTATTCCATGATGTAGAAGATTTAGTGAATAAAGATACTCATTTCTTAGGAACTATTGTGTATACCAATGGAGAATCTACAGCAATATTTAGAGAATTTATAGTAATTGATGGTCAACAACGTCTTACTTCTACTATGTTATTGTTAAAAGCACTAAATAGCGTATCTAAAGATATTAGTTTCAGGCAAGAAATATATGAAGATTACTTAACAAATAAAAGAGCACCAGAAAAATTTAGAATGAAATTAAAACCAGTTGAATCTGATAGATTAATATATAAAAACATTATTGAAGATGGCTTATTTGAATCATCTTCTAATGTAAACAATAATTATCAGTTATTCCTTAGCTTAGTACAAAATTCAAGCTATACCCCTAATGAATTATTCTTAGCATTAAATAAACTCGAAGTTGTTTATATTCAACTTGAAAGCGGAAAAGAAAACCCTCAATTGATATTTGAAAGCTTAAATTCAACTGGACTAAATCTAACTCAAGCAGACCTTATAAGAAATTATCTCCTAATGGACCATACATATTCTTTGCAAGTAGAATATTATAATAAATATTGGATTAAAATAGAGGAAAAATTACCAAATGCAATTTTATCTGATTTTATCAGAGATTATTTAACCTTAAAGACAGCAACTATTCCCAAAAAAGAAAAAGTATATGATAGCTTTAAAACCTATTTTAGTAAGATAAGCAATTATAATTCAAAAAGTATATTAGAGGATTTGTTAGTTTATTCTAAATATTATAGTTGGTTATACTATCACAATTCAAAAAATGAAGAATTAAATGGCAAGCTACGTGAAATAAAAAGACTTAAGTCTACAGTAACATATCCATTTCTATTATACTTGTTAGAAGATTGTTATGAATATAATAAACTTAGCGAAACAGAGCTGATAAAAATACTATCTATGATTATTAGTTATATATATAGAAGAATCGTTTGTGAAGTACCCACGAACGCATTAAACAAAGTATTTTCACGTATGCATAAAGATTTAGCCAGAGTTTGGAATGATGAATTGTCTTATTATAATAATATAGCAATATTATTACTAAAAAAACAATCAAGTTCATTATTTCCTAAAGATGAGCATTTTAAGCAAGCATTATTAACAAGAGATATTTATAATTTTAAGCAGAAAAAATACACTCTAGAAAAATTAGAAACTTATAACAATAAGGAAACAGTATCTTTTGATAATCTTACTATTGAACATATAATGCCACAAACACTCAGTGCCGTTTGGAAAATTGATTTAGGAAATAACTTTGAACAAATTCACTCGAAGTATTTACATCTAATAGGCAATTTGACATTAAGCGGATATTCTGGTGATCTTTCCAATAAAGATTTTAAAGAAAAACAACAGAAATTAATGGAGTCAAATATCAGTATAAATAGGATGCTTAATCAATATGACATTTGGTCTTCTAACGAGATAGAAGACAGGGGTAATCGATTGTTTGATATTGCTAAAAAGGTATGGGATATTCCAGATATAAATAAAAATTTAATTTCACTTGATCCAAATACTTTAGCTAACGAATTTGATATTGGTGATGATGTAAATGTTAAAGGTAGAAAACCATATGAATTAACCGTTATCGGTGAGAGAAATACAATAAGTTCTTGGCGAGAATTTTTTATTACTATATGTAATAAGTGTTTTGAATATGATTCCGAACTATTTATAAAGTTGCTTAATCATAATGATTTTACTGGTCGTTCAAGAAATATTATTTCCGATAAAAGTGATACTATGAATAGATCATATAAGATTGCTGATAATATTTATATAGAACTTAAACTATCAGCTAATGATGTTTTAAATTATTCTAAATTACTTGTAGAAAAATTTGAAGACCTCGAAACAGAGGTTTCTTACAAAATAAGATAATATGTATTAATTAATAACGTTAAGCGGGTCTTGAAGAAGGTATTAGTAACATTTTGACTCTAGTTTATTAACAAATTGTGATGACAAGAAAAAATGGTTATAGCTAGTTCTAAAATATATTTGGTTGAATTTGCATATAAATGTTGGTTATTATTAGATAAGATTGTTATTATATATAGGGTATTACAACATATCAATCGTCATAGAATACTGACCATTAATTATTATCTAACATGTTATTCGTATACACTATGAGCAGAATAATAATATTGTTTATAACCTAAGCGCTATTTTCTAAGACCAAGAAACGACTATAACACTAACCGTTAGAGAGATATGGCGTTAGATATATACTATCTAATTAAAGGTAGTGAAATATTAAATAATGACTCCGTACCCATAAATTCGTGCAAAGGTAAAAGACATAAATTAGAGTGACTTTATAGATTTTATAACATAGAAAAGGTAATTTTACTTAATCATAAGAGTAAAATAACCTTTTCTTTTAAATCTAAATTATACGTATGTTCTGAACCACAATAATAATAACTTATGTTTCACGGTTGATGTTCATTACGGTTTAGATACTATTAAATAAATTATTAAGCATTAACACATTCAAGATGTATCGCCCTCTGGTTTATTGAATAACAAGAACTAGTTAAGTAAATATATATAACAATGAGATCTAGAGATTAGGTTTATCTATTGGCACAATAAGTATAAAGACTTAGGCTTAATGAGTCGCTAGGATTACCAGTAAAACTATCCTCTGGAATAAAGCAACATATTAGAGAGATCTAATTACTGTTTATAAGCATAGGTCTCTCGTAAATATGTTTGTTAGTTGAATATTATACGAATTCTACATGTATTCTATCTACAGTTATTTCAATATATTTTCCAATAAGATATTGGTATTCATCCAGTAACTCATCTTCAATGATTATACCTACATCCAATTTACCCTTCTCTATTAGTTTACCTTGAAGCTTATACTTAAAGGTGTCATCAATACGTATAAGTTGTTTTGTATGTTCTGTAATTTCATTAAGTTCCAAATCATCTAGACATGTAATGGACAGTTCAACATCATACTCTTCACCTTCGTATATAAGATAGGGTATTATAGTTGCAAAACCTACAACATCATATCCATTAATTTTCAAAATGACTTCTTCCTCAATAATTGAACTTAGTTTTGATAAGGTTGCTTTTTGAATCATAAATGACTCCTTTCTAGTTAATAGGATTTATAATATTTGTGTTTTCGCCATTTAACATTTTCCAAAATGACTTACCACTTTCAACATGATATGTAGTTATATATCCTTTATTATTTGTTCCAACAAATTCAAATTTAGATAATCCTTTTTTACTACTATTACCCATATATCTTAGATAACCTGTTCTTATTTCGTGATTATATGTATAAGAAACCTTTGTACCGTTTAAAATAACATCTCTTGCTCCATCTAAATATTCCTCGGTTGTTTCATAAGCACCTTTGAATTCATTTTTATGCTTATTAAAATGACCTTTTAACAATCCATCACTTGCGAAGGTATAATTATTCATTTGTTTCGTAAGTGCTTGACTATAAGCTAATTGCTCTCTTAGTACACCATATTGACGCATCATATAAGTATTATAATACCCAAAAGTATTTACCCCAGCTGAAAGTAAAGCAATTTCATCAGCTATCGTAAACACGCTACCTATAGCTACAGCACTCAATGCAGTTGCCTTACCAATATTTACTACTTTATCACCCAGAGTCTTTTCGTATTCTGCTCTAGCCCATACTGGTGCAAATGTGTTGACAAATGTTTCTTGGTCAACATAGAAATCGTCATTCATATTTGCCATACTAACATAATCTCTATATTCCTTAGAAACATCTACACCCCAGTAAATATGACCTGCGAAAGGCTGACTCGTAAAGTTTACATAGTCCTGCCAGTAGGAGTTACCACCACTATCCATACATTGCTGTAAATGTCCACTTGGATCTATATATATAACTGGATTATTACTACAATATGTATACAGGTTTAGGCTCAACGGGTCACTAGCTTGTCCAATATAACTATCCTCCGTTATAAATCTACCAATATATGGGTTATAATACCTAGCTCTTAAATAATAAGTTCCTGTTTCTACATCATAGTACTCACCACAATATCTAAAAGGATTACTATCATTTATATCAATACTTACCTCAATACCAAAAGCATCATAATCATATGTTTTTACAATACTACCAGTATTATTAGTTCGGTGTACAACATCACCATGATCATTGAACAAATAGAATTGTTCATCAGTGTCTGTTTTACATGATATAAGGTTTATACCTCTTGAATAAATGGTAGTCTTATCATCATTGATTTCTGCAATAACATTTCCGCCATCAAGTATAAATTGCGTTACTTGATCATTTACCTTTTTGCTTGTTCGTATACCTAGAGTATTATACGTATACTCTGAACTGATACCATTTGTAGCTGTTTTTGTAAGCTGATTCAATAGATTGTAGTGATTAATCGTAACATCTGCTTTAGCACTTTTACCTGCTTGTAAGATATATGTTTTTTCCTCTTCACTACCCGTACTAGGACTTACTGTCTCTTTTGCTGATACCAATGTATTACCATTAGGATCATATGAGTATTGAGTCATTTCTACCTTGTCACCGATTGTTTTCGTCTCATAGCTCAACCTATTGTTTAAATCATAATTGTAATCAATATTATAGTTATTATTACCTGATACGACTAATGTTGCTCTGTTTCCAGCATCATCATATGTATAAGTTAATTGTTGTTGTAAGATATCGTTTGTACTATTGGTTTCAGTAATGAGACGACCTAAATCATCATATACATAACTTGTATCTTTACCATTAATTGATTCTGTTTCAACTATCTTATTACCATCTAAAGAATAATCATTTATATAATGAGATAGTTCGGTATCATATTGTTTGTTAATTAATTCTGTAACAACATTTGCAAGATTATAATTATATATTACACTATTTCCATTGGTATATACAAGAGATTTTCTGTTACTATTTTCATCATATGTATAAGTTGCCTTTAACTCTCCATTTTCGGTAACTGTTTGTAATCTATCCATATGATCATAGGTATATGAAGTATTAATAATACTATTGTCTTCATTTAACACTTGTAAGGATAAGCAATTATTATTAGCATCATAAGTATATTTTTTTACAACTGAACCATCTTCTTCTTGAATCTTTCTTCCAAGATCATCGTAGGTGTAACTAGTTGTTATATCGCCATCACTCTCTGTTGCAATATTACCATTATAATTATATGTATATGTAAACTCCTGATTATTGCCATCTGATGGATTATTTATATTACATGTCAATACTCTGTTTAACCCATCATAAGTCATTGTAGTGATATAACCATTTCTGTCTGTCTTTTTAAGGAGATTACCATTTTTATCATAACTATCATAGGTTTCATTCTGACCTAATGGGTCTGTTTTAGATACAAGTCGTCCTAGATGATCAAAACTATTTTTAGTAACTGAATATATTGAATCACTACCTGAAACAACATTGTCTAAGCCAGCAATAGTTAAGGGATCGCTTAGTCCTGTATACGTACGAAGAATATTTCCAACATTATCATAATAATATTGCGTATAATTAATAGCTTCACCATCATTATATAATGCTACTGTGGTTAGCATGTTTTTGCTATTATATCTATATTCTTTTTTTGTATATGATTCTGATTCACCAGATATATTATTGGATGATTTTTCAAGAACAACATTCCCATTTCTGTCATAATAATTTTTTAACGTATTATAGTAAATGGTTCCATTTTTTTCTTCAAAAGGTGTGTTACTTATAATTAATCTCCCAAGATTATCATACTGATTTGATGTATAATATGGTATATCTGCTTTATTACTTTTGATATCTGCTGTCTTAATAATACGACCTAATGCATCATACTCAATAGTATTATAATCACCATTGATATTGATACTTTTAACTACTCTTCCAGCATAATCGTATTCAATCTTTGAAGTATAAGGATTGGTCCACGCCTCACTATTAGCTCTAGCATTTTTCTCCTCAATCAAATTACCTAAATAATCGTACTTGAATGTAGTAACATATGGTATAGAATCATGCAAACCTTCTGTTTTAACAGTATTCCCAGATTTATCAGTATAACTTGTTGTTACAATCCAAGGGGCACCAAACACACTTTTCTTAGTCTTATAATACTCACCATTATTATATGCTTCATCATATTCATATTGCTCATTGTAAATTAGTGTTCCAGATGCATCAAATCGTTTTTTTAATGTTATACGTCCATCAGACAAATATGTATTTTTAGTCTTATTACCATTGGCATCATATTCTTCAATAATACGGTTATTATTATCATACTTTATTTGTTGGAGAATATCATTAGTTGTCATGTCTTTTTTATACACTAACTTACCTATTTGATCATAGATATTTTTTATTGTGTATCCATTTTCATTAGTTTCAGATACACTATTCTCAGAGAGATTACTTATATATATCTTGGTCTTATAAGTTCCATCTGGATTATTCATACGTGTTAATCTATTGAGTTTATCATATTGAAACTCTGTTGTATGACCTTCACCATCTTGCATAGTTAATACGTTTCCATAATAATCATATGTAAATATTTCTTCAATTGTACCTGCTGATTGCCCTGTTTTAGGTACAACAAGCATATTATCTGCATCTACAATTCCTGTTACCCATTTCTTAGTCAAGTATGCCCCACTTAAGTTGGCATTACCATATCTTGATACCGCATTATCATTATAACTATAATTGGTGGTTATATATGAATTCCAATTACCGTTTCCAATATACTCACGTTTCTGAGATACATTTCCATAGCTATCTTTAATATATCGAGTTTGCTCCTTAAGAATGGTATTTTCCATAACTTTTTTCCATTCAACTGATTTACCATTAGATGATAGTACATACTGTTCTTTAATAGTATTTGATGCATCACGTTTATAATTCTTCTCAGTCACGAGATTGTATCTATCATCATAAATATAGGTCATTTTATACTCATCACTATCTCTAAATAGTAATTGATCGTTAGCATCACGTGGACTTTGTGATCCCCAGTAATTTAGAAGATTTCCTTTTATATCATATTCAAAATCCTCTACTGTTTTCATAAACTGATCTGTACTTTTATTATAATTTTTAGTGACCGTTTTGAGTGGGAGATGATTATCATCATAAGTATGTATTTTTTCAACTTTATGATGATTACCTGATGACTCCTGCTCTGTTAGTAATGCATGTTTATCATAAGTATATTTATTAACATTTGAAGTAGTATTTACTGTAAAAATTTCTTGACTTTTTACTTGATAAGTCTCCGGAATATCTTCATCTCGATAATACATGGGATATCCATCCAATTCATGAGTGGAGTCTACGTTATAGATAAATAGCCTCGTATTAAATTTATCTGTATCCATACCCATATTGGTGGCATTATAATCTTGTCTACTAGATAATTTGAAGAATTCCATACAACCATCTTCACCCATATTACGAGTAATAGGATTTGTATATAAATATAAAGTATTTGCACCTGTTGGATAATTAATCCGTTGTAAAAGGGTATACATATTACTATCGTCCTTATTACTAATGTCTTTATCTAATAAATCTGATTTTACAGTCTTATAGATATACTCATATGAAGTGGTTCTTCCTTCAAAATCTGTGACATTATCAAGAACTTTTTCTGTTTCTTCCATAAATCCATCAACTTTTTGATCTGTTTCATCAATAATTTTAGCAAAATTATAGTAAAGACTTTTAGTTACAGTTCCATCAGTTAATGATACTATAACTCGATTATTGTTATCATCATATTGAAAATTAAGGACCCTTCCACAAGTATCAATTATTGAACTAACAACTATATGCTCTGCATTGTATTGATCATATCGTATAGTATAGTTATATTTGATTGTATTTCCATATCTATCAACCTTCCCTATTAACCTACCCTCATGATCAAAATATAATTTAGTTCCATTTTTTTCTGTCAGAATATAAAAAGATCTATAGTCACCATTTACAAATTCATCAAGGTCATAATCAACTGATAAATTAATGTTATCTTTTTTTGTTTCAAAAATAAATTTATTATTATCTGAATCATACTCTTTCACAAAAAATGTTCCTTGTGAACCATAATGTAATACCGGCCATGCATAATCCACTTCAATAATTGGAATTTCAAATGCCCATCCAGCTCCTATATCAAAGTATTTATCACGAAATGTATGGATATTAGTAGTACTTCCTATGCTCCCATCACTTCTTAGATAAGTTCTTATATCCCATATAAACGCTTGTGAATGATTATAGGTTCTTGTTAATTCAAGATCCATCCCATTTTTACCTTTAAGATAAATATCTGTATATCTTAAACTTAATGAGCCTGTTGCTGGATTAATAGACTCGTTTTGAGAGTTACTTATTGAAAAAGGGGTCTCTACTCCCTTCTCATACACAGCTTTTGGATATACTTCTTTATTATAATTATCTACTGTTCCAGTAGCGTGTATGGGTACATAGGATAATATGGTGAATAATAAAGTCAAAAATACTAATTTGCCAAAAGAACTCTTCATTACTTATCCCCTCCTAATGTATGTTCTACTTCTTCCCAAGTATTTAATTTATTTTTTTTCTCGACTATTTCTGTTAATGTAGTATCATTTTTGGCTGCAAGGTGCTTAGCTCTCGCAATTTCAATTATTGTATTTATACCATTTGACTTGCAATAATTGATTTCTTCATCAGTTATTTTTAAAGCTCTAATTAGAATAGCATCAGATTTAATGTAAGTATCTTTATTGTTGATAGATTCAGCTTTTACATTAAGTTTTTCTTTATCCATATGGCTTTTTATTGATGTCTGCTTAGATTCTTTGGTTGTGGATTTTAAACTTTCTTCATCATTATTATCAATTTCATAAGCTTTATTAAATATTGCATACTCTGACAATCCTTCTTTTTTCATTTGCTGTATATCCTCTTTAGACATTCCTAGTTTTACAGCCACATCAAAAATGTTAATTTCAAGTTTCTTAATCACTTGTGACCATAAATAATCTCTATGATCTATAACTCTATTTACTATTTCCCCATCTTCATTTTTCTCTAATTGTATAGAATAGTTTTTACTTACCCCTTTTGCTTCTAATATTTCTACAACAGAATACTCTGAAATAGCTGCTAATATTTCTGCCTTTACAATATCATCAATTTTATAGCCATTTTTGTATAGTTGTGTTACAGCCTCTTCATTCAATTCTAAGTTTTTTTTACGAGTAATAATAAGTTTCTTGTAAACTTTTTTCCACTCTTTTTCTATATTTTTCAACTCTGATATTTCATCAATATCCATTTTAAATTCATCTGCCAATTGCTTTTCTATGACATTATCATCTTGACTATAAAACATAACTTTCTGATTATTCACTTCTTCTTCATTAACTGTTTTAGCCATTATGGACATACTTAGTAGTATCATTATTCCTATTAAACAAAGTATAGTTCTTATAATTCTTTTATTAGTTTTTTCAGCTTTGTACATAACACACACTCCTCTATTGTATTGTTATCGATATAGTCGTTGAACCATTTATTTTACTTTTAAAACGTATGCCATTTAGAAGCCCTGTCCAACGTTTTCCTGCCTGAATAGGATTCCCTATAACATAACTTATCGTACCTGGTATTTCACCTATCATCTTTTCTTTTTCCCAAGTCATAATATAGAGGTCATCTACTTCTAATTCATCAGGATTGTAGGTGAGGGTATACACTTTTCCACTAAGACTAGTATTATCAATTGCCTTAAGTAAAATATCATAGGTTTCATCTATTTCACAATCTAAAATATACTCTGTAATAGATGTAGTAACTGTTATTTCTGAACTCCAAGGACTATAACCAGCTGTATTCCTTGCTCTTACACTATACTTATAAGTAGATTCTGGTTCCAACTTTTTATGTGTATAAGTTGTATTCATACCAGTTTCAACAATGACTTCATCTAACTCCGAATCAATCATTTTAACTTCATAGCCCGTAACATTCTCAACACTGTCCCAATTTATTTCAATTTGATTACTAACTTCATTTGTTGAGATATTTTCTGGAGTATCAGGCACAGTACCGGATGTTGTTCCAGTTACTCCATCACTTGTCTCAGACCATTCTTCTTTATATGCTCTAATAGTAAATGTATATTGCGTATCTGGTGTCAAACCGATGACTGTAACTTGTTTATCAGGAAATGGTATGCAGGCTACTGATGTATCAATTAATTCCCCATTTATATTAACAAACTTAACACCATCTGTTATCTCATATAATGTATCTGCAGGATTGTTATCAATTATTGTTAAATGTAAAGTTGTATCAGTAGCATTTGAAATTGATAAAGATGGTATTTCAGGTAATGTATATGTATCTTCAATATAATTTGATATATGTTCTAATGCATCTCTAACTTCAACTTTAACATTATATGCTGTTCCTGGTGTTAGACCCGTTTTACTATACGTATTACTTGTAGTCCATGTTCCTTGTATGCCATTAACTGTATATCTATAGGGATAAGCATGTAATCCTGCCATTAAATCAGTTGCTATAACATTAATATTTAACTGATTAGTAAGTGGTGTAATTATATGGGACGTTATTATAGGTGCAGATTTATCTACTTTAATGGTTAATGTTTCCTCGACTGTAGAATAGCCATCGTTAACTGTTATTTTTAATTGATGGGTACCTTCTGATAAGCTAGCCATATTAATATGTGGTAATGTAGTACTAGGACTTGAACTTGTGTTGTAAATATTAGTTGTACTTCTAGGTGTAGATTCACTATCTATATAAACTTTACATGTTAACACATTATTATCTGCATCATATACAGAAACTGTTGGACTAATAGATGTATCGTTTTCACTAAATAGTGAAAGATTAGTTGGAGATGTTATATTTAAAGTTGGTGTATGGTTTACTGAATATGTAACGCTTAAAGTTGGTAGATTGCTTTCATCATAATAAAATGAATGCCCATGTGGAGGAGATGCCTTAATTTCTATTCCATAAAAAGTATAATTATTATTAAATATATCATTCATCATGTTTGTCAAATTCCATATTTTGGGACCATCTCCACTAGTATATAATGAAGATTGATAGCTAGATGTTTTACTTGGTTGATTTTGCCATGTAGCATTGGAAAAACTAGAAGTTAATCTACTAACAACAAAAGAGCCTGACCCTGAGCCCATTTCAGCTTGGGGCACAATTGTTAGTTTTGCATCTGACACAATACTATTCATCGGAATGCTGCTTAAATTAAAGTTTAAATATACAATGTATTCATCTGATCCAACACCATTAGGGAATCCTGGAAATGCATAACCATATACTGAATCATCTTGTGCAAATCCACTAGAACAAATAGATCGTCCGTGACTTCTATTAACAGATGTAGATGGATCAATAATAATTGGATAAGTAGCATTTTTCAGGAATTCCATATCGTTAACTGTTAATATTACTTTAGTTATTTCAATATTATCTTTTACTTCACTTTTTAAAGTATATTCTAAATCATATGATGTCTTTTCTTCATCAGATGAATCAAAAGCTACGGGTGGGATAATTTCCCATAGTTTTTCTCCTGTTTCTACATCAATGAAATCAATACCCCCATCATCTGTTTTAATTGCATTAGCTCCTTGAAGATCTAGTGTAAAAGAAAATTCAAATGATTTTACAGGTGCTTTCACAATAATATTTTCTTTTAACTTAGCAGAATCAATTATGTATTCTAGGTCAACATTTTCATATATATCTATATACTTTATTTTATTGTTATTTATCACTTCACTCTTTGGTTGCGCATTATCTAAAGAATAAATAATTGACCTTACCTTTCCTTCAGAATTAGTAATCTCAAATTTAGCTAATCGAGAGTTATTTAAATCATAAACACTATTAAAGTATGACTTAAAAGTATTCTTTTCAGAAGAATATTCAAATTCATTATTTATATCATTTAATAAACTATCCCCTTTATTAAAAAACTTATTAAAAAGATTACTATTGCCATTATTTAATGGCATATTCATTTTTTTGTCTACTATCCTACTTTTTATGCTTACATCGATATCCTCATAATTATCACCATTTTTATAATGTATTGGACCACTTCCAATAGTTGCAGTTATAGTACCATCCTCGTTCATATAGTGTTTTGAATAGAAATCTCTTTTGTTAACTAATTCTACACTATTTGACTGAATGTTTTTGTCATACACTTTTGGGTTCTTCAATCTTTCGTCATCTATTCTTTTGTTCTTTTTATCATTGACAATAGATATTGATCCATCATCATTAACAACATACTCGTTTTCTACTGCTTTCACATTTTTCATTGTATGTTGAGCTAATGAAAAAGATGTTAAACATACAAACAAGAGTACTCCTATGGAAAAATACACATTTATTTTATATATAGTTTTCATAAACATTCTCCTCGTTAATATTAATAGTGTGAAGTTTCATAAGCTTATACTATGTTAACCTTACTACTCCGATTGTACTGTATAGTTAATAGTTGTCTTTCCATCTGATGATATTTCATTAAATAGAATACTATTTACTATTCCTGACCACTTTTCATTACTTAGCAATGTTTTATCAATAGTGAAAGTAATTAATCCTGGTTGGCACTGAGTAACAGTTATTTCTGTTTGGTTAATATCACCTACTGTTGTTTCCTTTAACTCTGTCATTGTACATAAATCATTTAACGTTAACTTGTTGGAGTCGTATTCAATACGAAAAACTGTTTCACTAAAATTGTCAATATTTGAAGCTGTTAGTATAAGATTAAATACTGAAACACTAGGTATTAATACTTGATTTGCAATCGCCATTGTATTATTGTGTATTGGTGCATAATAATTATTGCTTCCTGCTTGTACTATGCATCCTATTTTTATTTCTGCGGCTTCTGCTAACCCTATGTCAGCTAACGGTACTGCTATTTCTACTACCGTTGTTGTAGTTATTTTTTCTATACCTTTTACCTGTGTCCAATTCCAATCAGATCCTGTTCCTGCATATTGATATAATATATCTCCTTCTATCAAATACTCTGCTCCACAATCCGACCATTCTCCTGATTGAAGTCCTGTTGCACCATCATTATCACTGTCTATATAGAATGACACAACATCGGAAGTATCCATGTTACTTCCTTCTACCATTACATATAATTTATTGCTGTCTTGTGCTGCCTTCATTGAACTGAGATTCCCATCCCCTGTTGCTATTTCTCCTATATTGTTCCAATCACCTATGTTTCCATCAATTATGATTTTCCCTTCTATTGGGTCTGGTAAAGATGCTTGTCCTGTTATTATTGTATTTGCAATCGCCATTGCATTGTTTTCTAATGGTGCATAATAATTATTGCTTCCTGCCTGTACTATACATCCTATTTTTATTTCTGCGGCTTCTGCTAACCCTATATCAGCTAACGGTACTGCTATTTCTACTACCGTTGTTGTAGTTGTTTTTTCTATACCTTTTACCTGTGTCCAATTCCAATCAGATCCTGTTCCTGCATATTGATATAATATATCTCCTTCTATCAAATACTCTGCTCCACAATCCGACCATTCTCCTGATTGAAGTCCTGTTGCACCATCATTATCACTATCTATATAGAATGACACAACATCAGAAGTATCCATGTTACTTCCTTCTACCATTACATATAATTTATTGCTGTCTTGTGCTGCCTTCATTGAACTGAGATTCCCATCCCCTGTTGCTATTTCTCCTATATTGTTCCAATCACCTATGTTTCCATCAATTATGATTTTCCCTTCTATTGGGTCTGGTAAAGGTGCTTGTCCTGTTATTATTGTATTTGCAATTGCCATTGCATTGTTTTCTAATGGTGCATAATAATTATTGCTTCCTGCCTGTACTATACATCCTATTTTTATTTCTGCGGCTTCTGCTAACCCTATATCAGCTAACGGTACTGCTATTTCTACTACCGTTGTTGTAGTTGTTTTTTCTATACCTTTTACCTGTGTCCAATTCCAATCAGATCCTGTTCCTGCATATTGATATAATATATCTCCTTCTATCAAATACTCTGCTCCACAATCCGACCATTCTCCTGATTGAAGTCCTGTTGCACCATCATTATCACTATCTATATAGAATGACACAACATCAGAAGTATCCATGTTACTTCCTTCTACCATTACATATAATTTATTGCTGTCTTGTGCTGCCTTCATTGAACTGAGATTCCCATCCCCTGTTGCTATTTCTCCTATATTGTTCCAATCACCTATGTTTCCATCAATTATGATTTTCCCTTCTATTGGGTCTGGTAAAGGTGCTTGTCCTGTTATTATTGTATTTGCAATTGCCATTGCATTGTTTTCTAATGGTGCATAATAATTATTGCTTCCTGCCTGTACTATACATCCTATTTTTATTTCTGCGGCTTCTGCTAACCCGATGTCAGCTAACGGTACTGCTATTTCTACTACCGTTGTTGTAGTTGTTTTTTCTATACCTTTTACCTGTGTCCAATTCCAATCAGATCCTGTTCCTGCATATTGATATAATATATCTCCTTCTATCAAATACTCTGCTCCACAATCCGACCATTCTCCTGATTGAAGTCCTGTTGCACCATCATTATCACTGTCTATATAGAATGACACAACATCGGAAGTATCCATGTTACTTCCTTCCACCATTACATATAATTTATTACTGTCTTGTGCTGCCTTCATTGTACTTAAGTTCCCATCACCTGTTGCTATTTCTCCTATATTGTTCCAATCACCTATGTTTCCATCAATTGTGATTTTTCCTTCTATTGGGTCTGGTAAAGGTGCTTGTCCTGTTATTATTGTATTTGCAATCGCCATTGTATTGTTTTCTATTGGTGCATAATAATTATTACTTCCAGCCTGTACTATACATCCTATTTTTATTTCTGCGGCTTCTGCTAACCCTATGTCAGCTAACGGTACTGCTATTTCTACTACCATTGTTGTAGTTGCTTTTTCTATACCTTTTACCTGTGTCCAATTCCAATCAGATCCTGTTCCTGCATATTGATATAATATATCTCCTTCTATCAAATACTCTGCTCCACAATCCGACCATTCTCCTGATTGAAATCCTGTTGCACCATCATTATCACTGTCTATATAGAATGACACAACATCGGAAGTATCCATGTCACTTCCTTCTACCATTACATATAATTTATTGCTGTCTTGTGCTGCCTTCATTGTACTGAGATTCCCATCCCCTGTTGCTATTTCTCCTATATTGTTCCAATCACCTATGTTTCCATCAATTATGATTTTCCCTTCTATTGGGTCTGGTAAAGATGATTGAACTGTTACATCTGGAATATTTTTCATCTCAATATTATCTATTTCATTAGCAATCAATGTTTCTGTGTCATCTTTAACTATATCTGGAGTTTGATTAATAACCGTAGTTGTTACAGTTACTACTTCACTCCATTCACTTGAAACATTTTTATTTACAGCTCTTATTTTTACTGAATACTGTTTATCAGGTATCAAATCACCTTGTATATACTGTGTTTCTATTATATTAGATATTAATACATCATCTATTTGTACATCGTAACTCTCAGCATTGGTAACTGGATCCCAATGTAATGAAATAGTGGATTCATCTGTTGTAACATCTACATTAGTTGGTATTTTAATCGTTTGTACTTGTAATTCAATTACACTTACAGTAATTTCAACAGACAATCCATCATAGGTTACAACTATTGTAGCTTCTCCAGTACCATTTGCTATTACTGTACCATCATCTTCAACAGAAACAATTTCATTGTTTGTAGTTGTAAATAATGATTCTAGTGTTACTTCTCTTTTACTTGTATCTGAGAAAACTGCTGTAACAATAGTATCGTGTTCTTCTCCAATCTCTAGTATATATTCTGTTGAATCAATAAGTAATTCTACTAGTGATTGACTTGTTTCTTCAGCTAATATATCTCCATTTGCTAAATATACATCTGATGAGAAAAGGTAACAAAAAATTAGTAAATACATAAGAGTACTTTTTATAATTTTCACAATTTTTTTCATGTTTCTCCTCCACTTCATTTGGCTGGTGTCAAACTTGACACTCCTATGTTATATATATAAATAGGTTTTTATAATGACTCACCTCCTTATTTACAAAACCTATCCTCTAACTTATTACCTTTGTTACTTCTTCACTCTAATGCCATAAAGTACAAATTATAGTTTTTACTATAATCTAACTGCTAAATATATCTATTTTAGAATGTTGATAATTATCTATCAACTTTTATTTTTAATGTTTTATAACTACTGTTTATTTTATTATTTTTAATTTTGTTATGATATTATAACTTTATAGGGTGTGACATTACTGACATAAGAAAGGTATAACTGGTGTTTATAGTCAATTGTCTTTTATGAATTATTTGTCTATTACATTATTATTAATAATTTTTCATTTTTTTATTTACTTAACCATTAAAACTATCAATAAATGTACAAGATAATATTTATACTCAACATATACATATGATTATACTCAAAGCATTAATATATATTTATAGTAAATAGTTTGTTATTTGAAATTAATTATTTTATTAATAATATATTTACATTAATATTATATTATATTTTTTATGCTAAAATTATATATTTTTCGACATATTTCTATTTTCGTTAATATTATACAATTTATACAATTAAATCTCGTTATTTATTGTTAAATATATTAAGATTTTTGATATTAATGTATTTATATTTATAAACTTTTAATTTCATATTAATTAAATGCTTTGATAAATAAATAATAAACAAAAATTATAAACTTGTAATTGAGTTCCCTGATATTATCTAATCAAAAAAAATCTTTATTAACACTTAATTTTAATTCCAAGTGTTATAAAGATTTTTTATTTCGCTTTTTTGTAGATTTCATATGATGACTCTGCAACTTTTCTCTAAATCTACAACGAAATATGTAGATAAGGTATTATTAAATGTACGACTACTATATTGCGCTCTATATAGTATCACTTTTGAGAAACTTTTTTAAATGGCTAGCCTAAATAAAAGCTAGCCATCTATAATCTGTGTGGAGATTGATTATTTATTAGGTGAATTCTCCATTTATTTCCTAGTAATATTATTTATTATTTACAATCCTCGTAACTTCTTCACACAAAACACTAATACAAACATCACCACTATCCATAAATATTACCTCTAAGTTCTTATCTCCAATCATACTTTGAAATCCATAGTTGAAATAGTTAAGAAATTGTTCTGCTTGACTATGTGTTTTTATATTTAAAAATCTAATATCACAAATAAACAATGGAAGCATATCATCTCCAACAAGTTCTATTTTTAAATCCAAAACATTTGTACATGTAATTTTTTCTGTAACTCGACCTTCTCTATTTATAAATTCAAATTCCATAGATAAATTCTCTAAAAAATTGATTCCATTTAGATTTAAATTACTAGAGATTATATCCATATATCCCATCAGTTCAATCACATCAAAATCATTGCTCACAATTAGCTCCTCCAGTATTATCTCTCCACCTCAAAATATATAAGATTATTTTTAAAGTCCATGTAAAACTTACCATCATAGTTGGCAGATTTTATATAAGAATTAAACCCTTCACTGTAAAACCATTTGGGAGTTTCCTTTAAATCTAAGAGCTTAGTATCTAGTCCGGGTTTCCAAGTACCATCCAAACTATTCCATTCATACATTTCTTTAATAGTTTTTGAATCATTATTATCTAAAATAAGAAATCCTTTCATCCAATAAGAAGATGGTGAAGGCGTAGAATTTCTACTGTTTCCTCCTATAATATCTGCTTTCCAATAACATTTTTCTATGTTACCTAAATTAGGAAATCTATTTGTAATTGCTTTTATATCATTTTTAAATTCATTAGAATTAGTTTTTATATTGAGTTTGCTGTCGAGTATCACTGTAATTATCACTGCAAAAACAATAATTAATGCTACAATAACATAGAGTTTTACCTCTTTTTTCATTAATTACCTTCCTCCTAACTTAGCGAAATACTCTGATGCCAACTGGTTATACATTGGTAGTTATTCTAATATTTATTATTTCAACGGTAGATAGATTCCAACGCGTGATATCTTTTCATCACCATCATATAGTATTTTTTGGTTTTCATCATATATTTTTTCCCTATCTTCTGCTTTTACTATCAAGAGTAGATAAAGACCAACATTATCAGAATTATCTGTGTCAACAGAGTTATCGTGTAGTAAAAAGAAGTATTTTTGCTTATCAGTATTTACAAAATAATATGAGTTAATCTGTTTAGTTTTATGTCCATGATTATTTGATGTAGACGCAGATGGACCACTTGATTTTTCCCATGAATCAACTTCGCCCTGAAAAAATTCAAACATTTGATTCATATTAATGTCAAAATCATTAGATTCATCTAATGCTTGTTTAGAAAACAGAGCCTTCAAAGTATCTTTATCCTGATTTTCTAAAGCCTCAATTACTTCTTCCAATCTAGCATTTGCTATTGCCTCATCGTCAACTTCATTAAGCATCTTTAGTCTTATATCTACTAACGAACATGAACTTAAAACTAACATATTAAATATAAGTATAAAACTAATTTTTAGCTTACGCATAATATGTATGACTCCCTTCCTAAAATGTATATATTTATAAAATTTTTTTATTTCTTATATCACAGGTAAAACAAGTATTTGTACACAAGCTATTTTACCATACATTTGATAGGAAGGGATAATTAAATAATTCTTATAGATACTGTAATGATACTATAAAATATTTAATCTCTTCTTCAATAACTATCCACCCAAAAAAATTACTACATCATCAACCACATCAATCAATACATGCCCAGTATTCTTTAAAACCCTGATCTTAGCTTTTGGGATAACCCTACTAATTCTATCTGCAATTTTCTTAGTAGGCAATAATGCATCATTTTCTCCTCCCATGTATAGAGTAGGCATTGTTAACTTACATAATTCCTGATCTGTCAATACTGGTAAAAATCCCATACGTGGTCTATAGTGCTTCATGATTAGCTTACCAAACTCTAAAGCTTCTTCAGGTATGACTTCATTACCATACACAATTTGATTTAATCTATCAATACCTTTTTCACCTAGAAGCATCAATGGCATAACCCTGAACATAAAAGACATCTTACCGTTAGTAATGCCTGATGTGGCTAATAAAACAAGCTTTTCAACTTTTTCTGGCTTATAAGTTGCATATTTTAATGCCATCCAGCCTCCAAGTGAATTTCCAATAATTATTGCTTTCTCAATATTTAAAGCATCTATGACCTCGTCTAACCACTTTCCATAATGGTCACCGTTCATATCTGGTCTATTCTCATCACTTTTTCCAGGTTCTCCAATTATATCTATCGCATATACTCTGTAAGTTTCACTGAGTTTTTCAACATCTCCCATCCACATGACAGAATTTGTTGAAGAACCATGGAGTAGAATAATAGGCTTATTTTCTACATCCCCACTTGCAATAATAAATGTATTACCAAAACTTGTATTGACATTGATGATTTCTTTGTCTACTGGCCACTTTTGTATTAGATTATCATAATGATTAATTATCAAAGCCTTTCCTTTATCAGATTTATAGATTGAGTTTGTTTTCATTTCATCTCCCTCATTTCTTAATCATTATTATCTGTTAATACAGATATACAGTTTAGTAACGTTTCAGTAAAATAGATTGTTCCCCATAACATAACTCTTAATTTATGGGTTTTTTCAATATATTGAATGTTGATTGTTGAATTTCCATACTCAGGGTCTTTTGAATTCATAACCGCTACTAGAGTATTTGAAATTCTATCTAATTCATCTCTATTCTTAACTACAATATCAATTACTGTAGAGACAGAAATCTTCTCATTAGTATTATTGGATTTATTATCTGAAACAGAATAATCATGTGTTACTTCATGGAAGTTTTCAGGAACGAGATTCTCTTGACCTTCCATAAATAAGGATAAATCATGTCCTGTAACCCTCCATTGTTTACCAACTTTTGTACCTCTTAATTTCCCTTCTCTTACGTATTTTCGAACTGTCTTAGGGTGAATCTTCAACATTTCAGCAACTTGGTCTACTGTATAAAATTTATCTTCCATTTATATCATCGCCTTTCTTTTTCTTTATGATATCATACTCAAAATATTTTTTCAACCCTTTTTATAACTTTATGTACCTTTATGTAATTATATGTACCTTTCCGAACAATCAATCGATAAATAAAAATTAATAGCTTATTATCAAATAGTACTAATATACAAAAAACCTCCATAGTGATATACATTGAAACATATCACTATGGAGGTTTATCTTTTATTATCTCACTTTATAAATGTATACTATATATTAATGCTTAATCTTCTACACAGTCTCTATAAAACATCCTAGATATTTTTAGCTACTTCATATGCATTCCATATAGCATACATAATATTTTGTACTTTATTAGCATCTCCAATTAATCTTACATTAGGAATATCAAATCTAATGTCATTGAATAAATCTTTTTGTGAAGAGTATCCAATAGCAACAATGACGCTATCAACATCAATGATTGATTTTTGTCCATCTTCATTTAGCACAAAACCTTGTTCTGTTTTTTCGCTTATGCAAGAACTTGTCTTAACATCAATTTTATTGTATTTAATTAGCTCATGAAGCATATCGTGATTAGCATGACATAGAGGTCCACCTATCTTAAGAATATCATCTTGCATTTCTATAATAGTGACTTGTTTATTTTGTTGTTTCAACCAAAGAGCTGTCTCACAACCAACAAGACCTCCACCAATAACTGCAACTTTTTCTCCAACAGCTTCTTTTCCCATTAGCACGTCTTCAGCAACGTAAACATTGTCAGCACCTTTGATAGCTAATTGTCTTGGGTTAGACCCAGTAGCTATAAGTACTTCATCAGGTGCAAAATATTTTATGATTTCTTTTGAAGCATCAATATTTAATCTAATATCTACTCCCAAATCTTCTAATACAACTTCATACCATTTAATAAGTGCATGATCGTCTTCTTTAAAATCTGGAACGCCTCCTGGAACGATGTTTCCACCAAGATAACCGTTTTTCTCAAGTAATGTTACTTGGTGTCCTCTAATGGCTGCTACTCTTGCAGCTTCCATTCCTGCGACACCACCACCTACGATAAGAACTTTTTTGATTTGTTCTGCTTTTTCTAATCCATAATCTTTTTCACGTCCACATGCAGGATTTACTGCACAAGAAACTGTTGCAAAGGTCTGTAATCTTCCCATACATCCTTCTTGACAAGATAAGCATGGTCTGATAGTTTCACATTTATCTTCAAATATCTTATTAGGTATATCAGCATCTGCAAGAAGTGGTCTTGCTAATGCAATCATATCTGTTTGTCCTGATATAATGGCTTCGCTGGCTAATTCAGGATCATCCATTCTACCTGCTGTTATAATAGGTACATCTACAGCATTTTTAAGGATTTCATTATATGGAAGATATAATCCTTTCTTTTGATACATTGGTGGATGACTCCAGTACCATGAATCATAAGATCCTACATCTCCATTTAATGCATCATATCCTGCTTCAACAAGTATTTTAGCTGCTTCAATTCCTTCTTCAATATCTCTTCCTTTTTCCTCGAATTCTTCATCTGGTAATCCGCCTTTACACCAATCCTTGATGAAGCTCTTTATACTATATCTAAGAGATACTGGGAAATCTTCTCCACAACGTTTCTTGATTTCTTGCACTATTTCACAAGCAAATCTTAAACGATTTTCCAATGATCCACCGTATTCATCAGTACGATGATTAAAGAAAGATATAGCAAACTGGTCTAATAGATATCCTTCATGCACTGCATGTATCTCAACACCATCGAATCCTGCTTTTTTTGCAATGGCTGCTGATTCACCAAATGCTTTTACATAATCTTTTACTTCCTGGTTTGTCAATTCACGACATGTAACTCCTGGTAAAAATCTATGTGGTATTGGTGATGGTGCTACCGCTACTTTTCCCACTATAGATGGTATACTAACTCTTCCAAAACCTGCTGATAATTGTAAAAAGATTTTTGAACCATAAGCATGAACTCTTTCTGTCATTTCATTACCTGTTGTAATAAAATTCAAGGGATTGATTGTAGGACATGGCATAGATGGTAATGCACATTTCTCAATGTCATTTTCTACCATTGTTACACCAGTCATAATTAATCCAGTTCCACCTTTTGCACGTTCCACATAGAACTCTATTCCTCTTTCGTTAAAACTACCGTCTGCGTTACACATTCCACCTGGTCCCATTGGAGCAAGGACATATCTGTTCTTAATTTCCAATTCACCAATCTTAATTGGGTCATAAAGTACCTTATACTTTTCCTTCATATCTTTCGCCCTCCTGAAATCATCTTAAATGTATTTTGTTATCAACTATCTTACATCTAATATTGATGTTAATTTCAGTATAGAACATAAAGGAACTTTACTTGCAAGAGGATATTGTTATATTTTTATCGAAATCCATAATTCTATATATGGGTGGAGTTTTGCTTCTTTTTCTACTTCTACCAGTAGTATCTTACCCCAAGCTGTTTCCCCTATTTCAAGACCTTTACTGTAAGCATAATCAAAAGCTTTTTTGAATACTTTCTGAGGATTTAGAGTAAAATCTTCATCTGCCACTACTATTGTGTGTAGACAAGATGTACTTTCTAATTTTTTGGTATATACTCCTGCTGGTAGCTCTAGTTCTTCTAGTTTCTCAGTCCTTACCAAATATCCAAAATTACTCATTCCCATTCTTTCATCAATTACCCCTAACTGTACAATAGGCATGGCTTTTACCCACTTGTGAATTATTTTCTGTGAACTACGTTTCTTTGACAGCCATCCACACTCATCATCACACATAATGGTGACTTCTGGAGATTGAGACAACTCATATTTATTCAAGAGTTCTTGGATTCTTCTTATGCTGACAAGATGATCTTCAATGGCATCTGCTAAGTTCATATAGTACTTAGCTTTTTTGATTGCTTCTAGTTGATATCTTGTTTCTCTTTCTTCTATTAATTTATAATTATTTTCATTTCCGCCAAATTGGGTAATGATGGTTTTCATAGGAATTTCCATAGAGCGGTACTTAGCATAAGAAAGCAGTCTGAATACATCTACTACATTGTAGTAGCGATGACCATTTTTCCCTTTATCTACTTTTATCAAATTTTCCTTTTCATAGTAATGGATGGCGCTAGTGGTACATCCAAGAATTTCTGCTAAATCTGTGATACTATACCTCATAATCTGCCCCTTCCTACCTAAAGCAACTTTAGGTATTTATATGTAAGTTAGTATTTGCATTGTGACTTTCCTTTATAAAGTATTATAACGTGTATTTATAAAATAAAAAAGTTCTAAAACAACCTAAAATGTCCTTTTTATTAGTATAGAATATCTGTTATAATGAAACAACTTATTTAACATTTATTCTGCATCATATAAATTATATTAACAGTCTTTGTATATGAACTACTCACATGATTATATTATTTTATTAAAATGGTAATAATAACCCAAGAAGAAAAGAGAATAACGGCGTATTACACCACTTACACTAGAGAGGAGTTACACCATGGATAATTGGCTTGAATGGCTAGGTTATTTAGCTTCACTTATTGTTTTAATATCTTTACTTATGAGTTCTATAATAAAATTGAGATGGATTAGTCTAATTGGTTCTTTATTGTTTTCATTGTATGGTTTTTTGATAGGTGCTTTACCTGTAGGATTGATGAATCTATGTATATGCTTCATTAATATCTATTTCTTATTCAAGATATATAATTATAAGGAATATTTTAAGATACTGCCAATCAAAAAACGTTCACTTTACTATGACTATTTTCTTGATTTTTATAAAGAAGAGATTGATAGATTCTCAGAATCAGAATTCAGTATAGAAGAATCAGATGTAGCTTTCTATATTTTAAGAAACATGGTTCCAGCTGGAATATTCATGTCAACGAAATTAAATGATGATACCCTTAAGATAAGTCTTGATTTTGTGGTTCCTGAATACAGGGATTTCAAGATAGCTAAATATGTTTTTGATAAGAATAAAGAATATTTTACGGATAAAGGTTTCTATAACCTTGTTAGTTTTTCTACAAATGAGCAGCATATCAAATATCTATTGAAGATGGGGTTTGAATTAGATTCTATAGAGGGTGAAAAATGTTATATGAAATCTTTATAATAAAATAAACCTAACAGTCGGGGCTATTGGAAAATACATTTTTAGAGATGGCTACAAGTTTTGGAAAATAGACTAGGTTTAGCTATTCATACCCTTAAACGTCCTGTTTAAAGGGTATGTGCTACGTCGTCCATGACTTCGCTTACCGCTAAACCTAGTCTATCTTCCTTGATATTGACGTTAAAATGTATTATCCAACAGCCTCTCGGTGTAAATCATTTTTTATTTATCAAGAATACAAAAAAGGGCTGATTCAGCCCTATTTCATTTATATATAATATAATCTATAATGGATTTTCCTTCATGTATTTCATTAGTTCATCGACAGTTGTAAAGGCTAGACTAGTAACTGTGTCTGCACAGCCATAGTATATAGCTATTCTTCCTGTTTCTGAATCAGTTAGTGTGGCACATGGGAAAACTACATTTGGTACGTCTCCTACACATTCATATAATTCATAAGGTGCTAATATGTAATCTGATGAGCGCATTTTTACTTTCCAGGGTTGGTCTAAATCAAGAAGTGCGCATCCCATTCTATATACATAACCATTACATGTAGTTATAACACCATGGTATATGAGTAACCATCCTTCATCAGTTTCTATTGGTACTGGTCCTGGACCGATTTTTGTACTTTGCCAAGCTGATTTACCTTTAACTGTACTCATTACATGACGATGATGACCCCAATATTCCATATCTTTACTTTGACTGTAGAAGATATCACCAAAAGGTGTATGTCCTGTGTCACTTGGTCTACTGAGCATTGCATAATAATCGCCTATTTTACGTGGAAATAAAACTCCATTTCGATTATAAGGTAAGAATGCGTTTTCCGTTTGATGGAAAGTCTTGAAATCAAAAGTATAACCCATTCCTATTGTGGGACCATGATAACCATTGCACCATGTTATATAGTAACGGTCTTCTATAAAACACACTCTTGGGTCATAACGATACTCTTTACGGAGTATTTCTTCATTCTCTCCTTGAAACTCGATAGGATCGTGGTTTATATTCCAATGAATTCCATCTTTGCTGAATCCAGAATAGATATTCATACTCACTGATTTGGAATCACATCTGAATACACCTGCGAATCCATCTTCAAAAGGTATAACCGCACTGTTAAAAATACTATTTGAACTAGGTATTGCATTTCTATTGATAATAGGATTTTTTGAATATCTCCATATTGGCATAGAATCTTCTTCAGTTCTTTCCTGCCATGGTATATTTTTTAATTTATTTCCAATAATTTTTGCCAATTTCTACTCCTCCAAATCCTACTTAATTCTTTGCCACTGAATCTCGATAAATGATTTTACCATTCACCATGGATACTCCTTTTGTATAATAAGGGGATCTTTCTACTTTTCTTTTAATTAGTTTCACTGTAGTCTTTGCTATGCCTTCAATGTCTACAGCAACAGTTGTTAATTTTGGTTCACAGATATCAGCATATATATCGTTATCAAAGCTTACGATTGAAATGTCTTCGGGAACTCTATAACCTTGTTTTTTCAAGCATTTAATAAAACGATGTGCTGTTTCGTCACAATTACATACAAAAGCTGTTGGCATCTCTTCTGGAAGTTGGAATTCTATTGCTTCGTTATGTGCATCTCTATCATCAATAATCCACTCTTGTCTAATGGGAATCTTTCTTTCCATTAAAGCTCTCTTATATCCTAGATATCTATCTGATATACTTTGAGTAACAGAGATTGAACCTACAAAACCAATGTAATGATGTGCATAATTAAGTAGATGCTTGGTAATCTCATATGTACTGTAGATATTCTCAGAAAGAACACAATCCGTATTGGAAAGTTCATCATAATAATCAACAAATACCTTAGGTAACCTTATCTTTCTGACTTTTGACAAAAATTCTTCCTCCAGGTTTCCAAGAATGATTATACCTTCAATGTTTTGATTACTAATGATTTGTTCCAGTTCCTTTCCATGATTGAGAGGATTTACCGTTGTGAGAACTCCAATATAACCAATTTCACTTAAATGCTTTGATATCATTTGATAGATTTTTACATAGAAGTATGCTTTTGTGCCTTCACCAAAATATTTGTGGTCTAAAAATATAGCAATATTCTTTACTTTATCTTTTGAATTTTTTGATAAACGATAGCCAAATTCTTCAGCTTTTTGTAATATCTGTTCTTTTAATTCAGGTCCAACACCATCTTTATCATTTAATGCTTTAGAAATTGTTACTTTACTAACTCCTAACGCATCTGCTATATCTTGCATAGTAACTTTTTTGATTTTCTTCATTGTTAGACTCCCCTTTTTAACATTTTCCTTATCCTTTGATATTATAACATTTAAGGAAACTCATGGCAATAAGTTAAGTATAAATTAGCTAACAAATCTAATCGTTAATGCTTTCTATAAGTAACTGCCCGATACCTACTTGATAACCACACCATCCAAAGATTCCTTGTCTATCTTCTGCAATCATGGCTAAAGGTAATCGACAGTCTTTCATATTGAATCCTTCATATATATCATCTAAACTAAAACTTGATTCAATTAGAACTTTTAGTGATGATACTTCTTTACAAGCCTTCATCAAGGTTGGATCGTTGAATTCTTCTACATGTTGAATCAATAGGATAACCTCTTTGGATAATTGTCCATATGCTTCTTTTAATTCAATTATCTCGTTAAGCAGATGCTCTGTAGGCTCCGCTCCCGGTTTAATCCAGCAAACAATCCTTTTTGTGTCTATAAATTCATATAAATTACATTGTTCATTGTTCTTAGAGATCAGAGAATAATCTTTTACTGCTACTTGTTTCTTTTCATTATTACCTTTATCTAGAATCAATGGTACCGTTGTGGACTGATCTTTTATAATCTGGCAATTAACAACACGAACCCTGTTAGATTCATCATGTTGTCTATTAGCTGTAATGACTCGATAATATCCTTCTTCTAGGGTATATTCTACTTTATTATCTTCCCAAGGTATTTCATCTAATTCTAAGGTTTTATAATATCCATTTTCAAAACGTGATACTGTATAGTTTTTATAGTATTCCACATGACTATTATCACGTGTTAATATTAGCTTACTAACCTCTTTGGAATCTACATTTTCATCTTCGTAGATGAATTGCCATTGCCTATTTTTATAATAAGCTAATTTTCCATCAGTCTTTTCAATCTTTGCCGGAATACCTAATGAACGTAATACAGCAACGAAGAAAATGTTATGAGATATTTTATTACCGCCTCTTACCTTTAGCATTCCTGTAGGAGAGGTGTTCAGATTGGAGTATTCCTTATCCTTTATTAGGTATAGATTAGATTCCATCCATCTTTTTAATTCCAATGGTTCTTCTCTAAAACATTTCTTCTGTTCCTCTGTAAAGAATGCAAGAATCTCTTTCCTATACAATCTTATTTTTTCTATCCATATCCTTGGATTCATAATATATTCAACAAAAATATCTTCTTCCCAATCATCTCTATATTTTATTGAATATGCAAAATGCTCTTCCAAATCCAATGCTAATATATCCGATAAGTCTTTTTGTGGTAAAGCTTTTAACAGTTTTACTTTCAGATATAGCTCATCTTGGGAACTATCATCTAAGAAAGTTAGAATCTCTTTATGATTTCCCCTAGCTTTTACTAAGCACTCAGAAATTTCTTCATTAAGTAGTAAAAATCTCTTTGCTTCTTCTTTACTAGTGGTTTCATTGAAGAATGTTTCTTCAAATGCTTTTCTCTGCTCTACAGCCTTATCATTTCTTCTTTTCTGCTCTTGCATTTCTTCTTCTGCATAGGGTTGTTCTTCTTCTATACCACCTTTTGGTGGAATCATAATCCAGTTTTCTATATCTGAGGCCATAGGTATTTCATCTTTTAGGGTCAGAACCTTATGTTCTTCATGGGAAACATCCATTTTACTATAGGTAAAAGAGTTTCCTTTATATACATAGATCATTAGATCCCCTAGACCTGTTACAAAAGATACATTACCCTTAGCATCAGTTTTTAATTGAGCAATAGGATAAAACTCACAATAATTGACTACCTCAAATCGAACTATTGCATCTTGTACGGGACAATTGTTTTCATCCTTGATTGAAACAGTTATTTTCTTAGTCTCAGCATAATGAGATAAAACATTAATTTCAGTCATGCGGTCCGTTTGTTTTGTAATTACTTCGTCTGAGCAACGGTTTGAAAGTACACGGCTGTGAATAAGCATTGCTTTTGATGCAGGTAATCTGAACCAGCCATGATTCAACTGTACCTCTGGTTCACAAGCTCCCAAGAAACGCCATCCTTTCTCTGTATATACTTCCACCCAAGCATGATTATCATCACAATGGCTCCACCTTGGGGTATAACATTGTCTTGCAGGTATCCCAACACTTCTAAGAGCTGCTACCACAAAAGTTGATTCTTCTCCGCATCGACCAAAAGCATTCTTAATCACTGTAAAAGGAGAACCAGTTCGTGAATTAGTTGACTGATAAGTGGCTTTTTCAAAACACCAATAATTGACTTCAATAGCTGCCTCTTCCATGGTCAATCCCTTAATCCTCGGTGCTAATTCTTCATAAAATACTGAGCTGTAGAATTCCAAATCCTCATTGTTTACTCTAAAATGGAGTACATAATTCAAGAAATCATTATGATCAATTATATCTCCCCAAGGCATATTTTCTTTTACCCATAGGCTATGACGGACAAATTGCAAGAATAGCTTTGGGTCATAATCAGCAATATCGGATAAAGGCATGAACTCATAGAGAAACTTCATACACTCTTGTTCTGACTCACTCATCTCCTGCATCAATGAATAAGGAACTTTTCTTAGTTTCTTTTCATATTCTTCTTGTTCCAATACACTTGTTTTTCCCTCTTGATAAATTACTACTTGCTTACTTCCATCTTTTGTTAAGCAAGAGATTTCAAAGCTTCTACTAGAAATTTCAATCCTTGGACATATAGAAGTTTCCATTTCCATATCTAAAGCAGTGATATCTGTAGTAAAGCTGCCATATCTATCATAATATCTGTGCTCATAATAATAATATTTTCTTAATTCCCATTTTAAGTATTCCACCTCAGGAAGATCATAGTTTTCACCTTTGTCAGTAAAAAAGACGAATCCCCATAACTCTGGATAATGGATATTTACTAAGCCAGTTGGTGACCATACCCAATTTTCTTCGGGACGGTCTTTCTTAACGTATTTTCCATCAACAGCATCTACATGCCATTGAACTCTGGAGAAATTAACTCTGTAATAATCACCTACTTGTGGCTTTTGTGATTTTGGTGCCATTTCTTTCAAAGAATCAAAAGGAATTACAACTTCCACCATCCAATATTTATTATCTGGATTGATTTCATTTATTTTGCCTTTAATCTTGACAGCTGACTGAAGCCCTTTGATATCCCACCCATTAAGAGGTCTTCCTCCCGTATCACGATAAGGTTTTGTTAAAAACAAATCCCACACTGTATTAAAAGCATTCATCTCAAATTCAAAATAACCATGGGTGTCTGAATCTGGATCTATGAAGATTTCAAAATCGTTATCGTGAAATATAACACAGTCTCTTTCAGTTAAAGTTGCCCATATTTCTTCTCCATGGAGAATTCCACCAAAATAAAAATTCTCATCATCCCATAACATCTTGACTTGTGTATCCATGTAAGGTTTGGGTTTACTGTCTCCTTCAATATCTACAAATAGACTAGTGAATGGAGCATCCTCCCAAAATTCTTTATGTAGATTTCCATCAAGAACAAAAGGTTTTGTTGCTCGCTTACAATAATATACCGGTGGATTGAAATCAATCTTAGGTATTGGTACTCTTAATGAATTCATTTTTCCTCCTAGTTATGTGTTACAACAGCACCACTGCCGCCATACATCTCTATTTTACCTTCAACTTCTATCTTCAATACAGTTACATTTTCATGACAATCTTCTGGTGTTAAATCAAACCATATGGTTCCAGGTATATTAAACCAAGGTACACCACCATGAATTTCATAGTTCAACTCTTTTCCTGAATGTAATACAGTAGCCTTCTTAACCTTATTGCATAATCCTTTCAAGCATACATTCTCTTTTGGATTATCATATACAAACAGATAAAGGGTTTCTTCATCATGAGACATTGTAGAGCCTCCTAGATAATAACGAGTCATTATACCTTCTTTTGTACCGTATATTGCCTCCTCATTATCTCTAATCCAATCACCAATGCCTATTAGAAGTTCTTCTTCTTCTGGTACAATGCTTCCATCTTCTTTTGGACCAATATCCAATAGCATATTTCCACCCATTGTTATACAATCGCAAAACATACGAATCAACTGATTCAAGGATTTGTAATGATTATCATCAGGAACATAACCCCAAGAACTGTTTATTGTTGTACAGAATTCCCAAGGACCTTCAGGCCTTGTAATCGGAAGTCCTTGTTCAGGTGTCTTATAGTCACCATATCCTTGTAATCTTGAATTTATTATCAACTTATCATTGAATGATTTTAAGTAATCCTTGAAATCAGGTAAGCGCCACATTTTTGCACTACGTTCCCAATCTCCATCAAACCATAACAAATCTACTTTTCCATAGTTGCTTAGAACTTCTTTTAACTGATTGTTATTAAATTCCAAAAATCTTTCCCACGCTTCAAAATCCTGTTTTCCATCTGCTGGATAGGAATATCCATTAACCTCCGAGAGATCTTCTGGAACTTTTCCATCTTCAAAAACACTGGCATAATCGGGATGAGACCAATCAATTAGAGAATAGTACATACCACATCTTATACCTCTCTTCTTAATGGCTTCTGCATATTCTTTAATAATATCCCTTTTGGCTGGAGTACTTTTCACCACATTCAAATCACTGTACTGAGAATCAAAAAGTGCTACTCCATCATGATGTTTTGTTGTTAACACCGCATATTTTGCTCCTGATTTTGCAATAATATCAGCCCAGTGGTCAGCGTCAAATTTTGATGCAGTGAAACCATCCAGTTGTTTCATATATTTATCATATGGAACACGGTTATGATAAAATGACCATGATTCTGCAACGCCATCTACCGCATATATTCCATAATGAATAAAAATTCCTAATCTGGCTTCTTCAAACCATTTTTCCATTAGCTTTCTCCTCCATTATTAATACTTATCTTTTTTCTTTCTTGGTCAATAAAGCTTAATAGTGTACCACTACGATCTGTTCCGTATTCCCAATACATCAATCCATATAATCCTTGTTTCTGAATATAATCAATTTTATGGAATAGAGAATCTTGATCTTCATAACTGATAAAACAATCTCCATTAAATAAATAAGGTGCTTTTGCCTCTTTATCCCAATATCTAACAAATCCATTCTTATCAATGTAACCTTCCAATAGATCATGAAAACTTGGTCCATAGCCTCCTGTGGTTTTCGCCATCTGCATGAAGCCATGTTGAACATCAGGAACCCCTTCCCACATTCTTGAATAAAAAGCAGCACCGACTACCAATTTATTGGCTGGCACACCTGCTTTTATATATTTCCTTACAGCTTTATCAGCACTTGCTCTTGATAGATCTTCTTGGTAACTATACAAATTAGCATGATGTCCTGTAACAACTGTAAATCCTCCACGAAGGTCATAAGTCATCAATTGAACATAATCAAGATAAGGGTGAATCTTATCCATTTCAGTACATTTAATAAAATACTCATCCCCTGCTGCTGCAATAGTCAACAAGGCATCTTCCATACCTCTTTCATCTAAGTACAAACGAAATTCTTTTATCAAATGTGTAAAATTCTCTTTATCTTCTTTGGCTGCATCTATTCCAGCAACACTGATACATGGATATTCCCAATCTATATCAATTCCATCAAGTCCTGCTTCTTCTATCAGATCAATGGCTGATTTAATTAATATCTTTCTGCTTTCCACTGTTTTTGATGCTATAGAGAATCCTCCTGCACCCCATCCTCCAATGGATAGTACAAAACAAATGTCAGGATTGATAGCTCTTGCTTTTTCAAGGTATGGAATATACGAAAGAATATCACAAACAACTTTTCCTTCAGAGATTTTTGCAAATGCTAAATTAATTACTTCAGATTTTTTTATATCTTCTTCTTTGAATCTTTTTAGGTCTTTTATTGATACGTAACCAATTAAATTTATGTGGGTCATAAGGGGCTCCTTTTTCTCTATATTAAACTAAAAACTCTTGCGTATGGTGCTTCATCTGAGTGATGTTCTGGTACGTGTACCATATATCCATTATCTTTTTTGTCAAATTCAAGCACTTCATTTGTTTTGAGGCATTTGATTTCTTTAACTTTTCCTTCATAAGGTATGAAAACTTCTGTTGTAACAACATCTGTCTCATTGTTGAATCCTTGAATAGCATATACTGTATCATCTTTTTTAGTGAAAGCTATACCATCTTTTTTATAAGGCTCGCACACTCTAGTACCATAAATTGCGTCTCCATAAATCTTTAGCCACTGTCCTAGTCCTTTTAATGAACTAATGGCTTCTTGTGGCAAACGTCCATCTGGTTGTGGTGGAACATTGATTGCTAAGTTTCCACCTTTTACAACTATATCAATAAGTAGATTTACAACTTCTCTTGGATCCTTATAATTATCTTCATAAGAATATGCAAAGGAATTGCCTAAAGTTATACAGCTTTCCCATGGAATACTTAGTGGCTTATCTGGTACACATTGTTCTGGAGTTACATAATTTTCATAAGCTCCGCCAACAGTTCTATCAGCACATAACATTCCTGGCTGGAACTTTCTTATTTTGTCAATTACTTCACCTAATCGTATATCCTGATTATTTTCCTTACAAACCCATCCAGCATCAAACCACATGATATCTATTTTTCCATACTTGGTTCCTAATTCCATAATTTGATTTTGGGTAAACTGTACAAATCGTTCCCACTCTTCTGGATAATCAGATGGATTATAGGATGGTCCTCTATTCTGATAACTTCCTTTTTCAAATTTTGTACTCCAATAACTATCTATATGCCAATCCGCTTTTGAGAAATATGTAGCTATACCAATTCCTTTTCTACGGAAAGCTTCGAAAAGATGAGCACATACATCTGCATATCTATGGGTATGGAAAGGACAGTCTTCATTGGTTATTTTATAATCAGAGTAACTAGTATCCCACATGCAGAATCCATCGTGGTGTTTTGTTGTGAAGATAAAGTATCTCATACCTGCTTCTTTGGCAATTTCAGCCCATTTTTCTGGTTGGAAACGTATAGGGTTGAAGGTTTTATTCATTTCAAAATACTGTTTCTTGAACTCTTCTCCTGTTACTTCCCAATCAACACAATTTCTTGACCATTCTGCATCAGCATCACTTAATGCCCAAGATTCTACTATCCCAATCTGAGAATAGACTCCCCAATGCATCATCAGCGCTAATTTCTGATCTTGAAACCATTCAAGTTTGGCAAGTACTTTTGGGTCTGTTGGTACTACATAATGTTCTTCGGTACTATAATTATGGACACCTTCTTCAACCATGTCCTCTATTTCTTCTAATTGATCTAATTCTGACATATTATCCTCCATTGCTATATATTCTAATAAAGATGGTTATGACTTACATCATAGCCATCTTACATAAGTATTTATTTATTTTTGTTGAGTGCATTCAAACGCATTTCAATATATTCATTAAGGTTAAGTTTCTCTAATTGCTTTATGTAGTTATCCCAATCTTCATCAACATTCGCCTGTCCAGCAATCCATTGAGCAGTTTTTTCTTTGATATAATCAGAAATAACTGTCTGAAGATCAGATAATCTTGAACTTTCTTCTGCAGTTGCCCAATAAGGTGGTATAGTATGGGAAACTAGATTTGGTTCATACATTTTATCAACATTCTCTTTTTCCTTGAAGATAGGATTTTTCTCAACAAACTCAAAATCAGTAGGTATGTATCTTGGTAAAGATTGTGGATATAAGTTTACCCAGCTATATGTATCTTTTTCTTCTTCTGTCAACTTGCTGTTGTCTGTGTAATAATTATCTCCATCCTTGAATACTACTTTGTTCAAAGGACCTCCGTTAGTCTGAATAGAATTTTCTAATTCAAACATATTATCCCACCATCTTACAATAACCTCTGGATCTTTTGCATTATCAGTAATAACTACTTGGTTCTTAAGTACTGTTGTTCCATAACTGTCACGGAACCAAAGAGGTTTGTCAGTAAACTCACTGCTCAATACAGGAAGTGGTACCCAATCTGGCATTTCTCCTGCTTCAAAAGGCATGATATCACCGCTTCCATACATCATGGCAACACCATAGATGTCAGTACTTCCTTTTGCTTTCCATTGAGCCTGGTCAATAGTAAACATTTCTGGGTCTAGTAAGCCTTCACCATATAAATCTCTCATGTATTTAATCATATTTTTGTATGCATCACTGTTGGCACCAAATGTCAACTCTCCATCTACCATAGTGAATCCATAGTCATTTACAGGCATTCCAAACCATCCTGCGTAATAACCTAGTTTCTTGTTTACTGGATCAAATGAGAATGGTATTTCATCGTTAGGGTCACCATTTCCATTAGCATCATTTTCTTTGAATGCTCTTAATACATCTCTTAATTCTTCTGTTGTAGTTGGTACTTCAAGTCCTAGATTTTCTAACCAACGTGTATTGATATAAGGGTTGAAATCTACCTTTGGTGCTGCTAATACGTATGGTACAGAATAAATATGACCATCTGGTGCTGTCATTATTTCACGAACTCCTTCAAGTTCAAGGACTTTTTGGATATTTGGTGCAAATTTTTCAAAGTATCCTTCAAGTGGTATAAATGTTCCCATTTCCACACCAAATCTCAAGATATCAGTTGCAGACATTATCCATCCACCAATACAATCTGCATAATCTCCTGAATTAAGTGATAAGCTGTATTTTTCTTTTGCTACTTCGTAAGGGAAAAGCTGAACATCTACATTAACTCCTGTTTGTTCTTCTAGTACAGGCATTAGATAGAATTCATCTGTTGTTTTATTTCCATCTGTAAAGATTGAAAAGGAATACTCTTCTTCTGGGTCTACAATAGGTAACCCTTCTTTGTACATCAATCCATTGATCTTTCCATCATCGTCTACAGTTGTATTAATCTCCTCTGTTTTCCCCGTTGATTTACTCCCTTTGTTACCACAACCTGATAATATGATTGTAAGACTCATTACAAAAACTAACATAAGTGTAATTACTTTTTTGTTTCTCATATAAAACTTCCTCCTTTAATTAGCATATATAACCAAGTCTTGCTAAAGACTTAAGTTCATATTCTTAGCTATCCTTTTATAGAACCAATCATGACACCTTTAACAAAATGTTTTTGTACTAATGGATACATAATCAATACTGGTAAACTTGAAACTATTATCAATGAGTATTTCATCAATTCCATTAATTGTCGCCTTTGTTCTAGCGCCTCTTGCTGAGCTGCTGTTGTAACTGTTTGGGACAAATGGCTTTGGTTTTGAACTAAAATTGATCTTAGTACAAGCTGTAATGGAAACTTTGATTCTGTTTTCATATATAATAATGAGGAAAAATATGAATTCCAATGTCCTACCCCATAATAAAGCACCATAATGGCGATAATCGCTTTTGATAAGGGTAATGCAATCTTGAAAAAGAATTTTGTCTCTGCGCATCCATCAATGGCTGCAGCATCATACAACTCCTCTGAAATATTCATCTTAAAGAATGTTCTTGCCACAATCATGTTATAAACACCCAATGCTCCTGGCAAAATCAAAGCAAACATAGAATCTAATAAGTGTAGATTTTTTACTACTAAATATGTAGGAATCATTCCCCCGTTAACAAACATGGTGATTACATAGAATAAAGTAACTATTTTCTTTCCCCCGAATCTATTTCTTGACAAAGCATATGCTGTTGGCAATGTCAAAGTCAGATTCAACATAACACCACAAAATGTATAGAATAAAGAATTTACAAATCCTGTAACAACTTGGGCATTCTTGAAAACTTCCATATATCCATCAAATGTCAGGCCCACAGGGAATAGAAATACTTTACCACTAGAAACCGCTTCTGGATTACTTATGGATGAAATAATTATAAAGTACAACGGATATGCTACTATAGCAAAGATTATAGTAAGTATCACAAAGATGATTCCGTCATATATTTTGTCTTGTTTTGAACGTTTTTTTCTCCTCAATTTTAATCTCTCCTTACCACAAACTAATACCAGATAGTTTTTTAGATATTTTATTTACTACAATCAATAGAACTGCATTTATTGCTGAGTTAAACAACCCAATTGCAGAAGAATAGGAGATATTATTATCAATAAGACCTACTTTATACACGTATGTAGAGATTACTTGAGATACACTTAAGTTCAAATCATTCTGCAATAAGAAAACTTTTTCAAAACCTACGGATAAGATACTTCCACAACTAAGAATCAATAAAATTGTTGCTGTGGGTATGATACTTGGAAAATCAATATACCTGACAATCTGAAACTTAGTCGCTCCATCAACGATTGCCGCTTCATGCAACTCTGGACTGACTGACGACAACGCTGCGAAATATATTACTGAACTCCAGCCCATTCCTTGCCAAACACCCGACCATACGTAAATATGCCTCCAATAACTTTTTTCAGCCATGAAATTTATACTGTTTCCCCCAAAAAATTCAATGACATTATTAATGATACCCACACTAGGCGATAAGAAAAGTAACAACATACCACACATAACTACTGTTGAAATAAAATTTGGTGCATATGTAACTGTTTGAATTACCTTACGATACTTTTTGTGTCGAAAAGAATTCAGTATCAACGCTAAGATAATTGGTATAGGAAATCCTGCTATCAACGAATACAGGCTAAGAACAAATGTATTCTTTATTGTTGTAAAAAAATAAGGTGAATCAAAAAATCTTGTAAAGTGCTGTAACCCTACCCAAGGACTCCCAAAAAAACCTAACTTAGGATTGAAATTTCTAAATGCTATCTGAACTCCGTATAAAGGGATATAACTAAAAATAAAGGTAATAATGATTCCCGGAAGTACAAATAACCATAACGGATAATCTTTTTTAAACTGCTTCACGAATTTCTTTTTTTTATTTTTTCCCTGCGATTGCTTCATAACCCTTGTGCTCATAAATTATCACCTAATCCTTTTCATAATACTTATCATGTTAACAAATATAAGTATTGTTACTTAACAACTGCTAACTTATGTTTATTAATTTACCATTATTAGGTGGTTTTGTCAATAACATTTTTATGTTTTATGTTTTTATTTAGGTTAATTTGACTATAATATAGTATTTTTAATTATGTTTTAGTATACTTTAGATAAAAAGTTTTATTATTAGTTGCTAATTGTTTCCAGCATTAAATTAGTTAACTATAGTTAATTTTAATTAATTTATCAAGTATATACCTTATTTCTGCTTTTAGATATGTAAAAATTCTATTAAGTTATTAATTTTTTATTTATTATGGATATGAAACAGAAAAAATCCCTTAGGATTAATGAATTGAATATAGTAATTCATTTAATCCTAAGGGATTTAACATTTTGCTGACATGTTATTCAGTGTACCATTCAGCTTGGACCTGATACATATGACTATACTTTCCATGGGCATTCATGAGTTGTTCAAAAGATCCATCTTCTACAATACGTCCTTGATTCATAACAATAATACGGTCACAAGCTCTTGTGGAACCTAATCGATGACTAACTAAAATACCAATACGATTTTTCTCGTTCATAATATTTTTGTATTCTTCATAGAGTGCTGCTTCCATCTTGGGATCCAGATTGGAATTAGGTTCATCCAACACTATCATACTACCTTTACTATAGAATCCTCTCGCTACAGCTAACCGTTGCCACTGTCCACCTGACAAATGGGTAGCATTATCTAATAGTGTACCTATTGGTGTATCATATTGTTTTTTTAAGTCTTTAACAAAAGTATGCGCCCCTGATTTTCTTGCAGCTGCTATAATAGCTTTTTTTCTTTCCTTATCTTTCAGAGAACCAAATCTTATATTTTCTCTAGGCGTTAATTGATAGTTAACATAATCTTGAAAAACAGCCCCTACATCTTCATATAAAAGATTCAAGTTCTCTATCTTATGTCCATTAACTAAAATCTCTCCTTCTGTGGGTTGATAAATCCCTAACAGTATTTTACTAATAGTAGATTTGCCGCTACCATTTTCTCCTACAATACCCATAGTTTCGTCGGTATGTAAAATCAGATTAATATCACTCAGACTATTTTCTTGTTGATGAGGATAACGAAATCCTACATGTCGAAGTTCAATACTCTTTACTTTGCTATACTTATACCTTGGTACTTCTGATTTTCTTTTATAAATCATCTCCCAAAAATCTTCACCATAGAAAGTGGCTTGATAGATGTTTTTACTATTAAATGCAAAACCAATGATATCGTCTTGGGCTGTTGTAATTCCTCTAATTACAATCGCTAATACACCCAAGGAAAATCGGCTTGTTTGAGATAAAAGAATAATAGCCCATCCTATAGATAAAACATTCCCTGCAGTTAACCATATAGCCTCTAACAATCCCCCTCTACATGAATGCCTTACAAAATATCGTGTTCTCTCTTGCACATTGTCTTTAGTTAATTTTAAATACCGACTCAGGAAATGAGAACGGAGTTGAAAAACCATTAATTCCAACAAACTATCTTTTTTTGTCAATGTACCTAAATAATAATCCGCCAGTTGATTATTAGGGTATTGCTTTTTATACATTTCATGCATTTTTTTGTCTTGTTTCAATCTAATAAATATAATAGGTATAGCTGTTAAAGTTGCTATAACAGGAAAGACCCAACTGTATCGGGCTAATAGTATTGATATGGACACAACACTAATAATACTGGATATGTATACTTGAATAGATATGAGACTTGTCTCAAAATGATTGTTGATAAAATCAAATGCTCGACCTATTTTCATCTGAGTTTCATTGATTTCTTGCTGAATGACAGGTATTTTATTAACAGATTCAATTAAATCTTTTTGCATACGTATCTTCATCTTGGAAACAAGGTTATTACGTACATAAGGTATTAATATAAAACATATTTTCCATAGTAGCAAACATACTAACAGCATAATCATATAGAGTATCAATTCTTTTCTTTGACCAGACAAAGAACCTAAACCATTAACTATTTGTCCAACAATCCATATCTGCAATACTGAAAGAATTCCAAGAAGGATACTGGCTAGAATCATACTACCCATAGCAAAACCATTATTATTAAAGCAATATTTTATCAATCGACCTAGAATCCATCTTTTTTTCATGAACTTTCACCTTCTTTACTGCTATAACTTGTATACCACTTTGCTTGTGATTCATATAACTGAGCATATACGCCTTTGTTTTGTATTAGATCTTTGTGACGTCCCACTTCAACCAGTTTACCTTTTTCAAAAACTATAATCTTATCAGCCTTAGTAGCCATTCCTACACGATGGGATACTATAATCTTTATACTTCTGGAATCCATGTTCATAAATTTATTCATAATCTCTGCTTCCATTAGAGGGTCCAACGATGCGGTAGGCTCATCCATGATAAATACATCTGCTGGTTTCGTTTGTCCTCGAGCTATAGCTATTTTTTGCCATTGCCCTCCAGATACTTCAATACCTTTTGGACGCAAATGAGTTAGCAAAGTATTATACCCTTTAGGTAGGGAAGACACCCAGTCATGTATACCAGCTTCCTTAGCACAAGATATCATATCTTCTGTAGGCTTAGCTTCTTCTCCTAAAGTCATTTTAATATTTTGAGCAATGGTAAAAGGATATTTATTATAGTGTTGAAAAATAGTTGATATACGTTTAAAATAAGTATTACGATTTAGAGTATCAACTGATTGATGATTACATAGTACTTTTCCTCCTTGGCAAGGATACAGCCCTAATAACATCTTGATGAAAGTTGTTTTTCCAGCCCCATTTTCACCTACAATAACAATAGTCTCACCTGCATTCAATGTTACATTAACATCGTCTAAAGCCCTAATAGAACTTCCTTTATAGGTAAAGCTTACATGATCAAATGTAAAGCTTGTAATAGGTTCTTTCAAATCACAAGGATGTTGTATATCTTCATGTTCTTCCAAGAAATCATACACCACATCATCATCTAACACCTGTCCCCTAATAGCTATACAGTCTCCAATAAAAGCGTTTACCCCATTCTGAATAGCCGTTAAAGCCACTGATAAACTTAAGAAACCAGCACCATCTATAGAAGGAGTTAGCAGTAGTAAAACAAGAGCTATCATATAACCTGCTATATTACTTATATCTCCCAAAAAATTGAGTCTAAGGCTTTTATAACGAAAGAGAGCATATTTTTTATGTATATCATAAGATATATTTTCCCATCGGGTAGTAAATAACCCTTTTAAACCAAATAGGTGTCTTTCTTTTACACTCTGAGATTTAGTTAACAATTCTTTATAGTATTCTTGTAATCGTTGATCTGAAGTAACTTGAAGGTCAAGTTCATGCTGTTTTTTACGTATTTTATAAGATAAAAGAAATTGAGGCAAACAGCCTACCATGATTATAAAAGCTAGATAAAAACTTCCTTGAAATCCTATCATCAGAGATGTCATTATAATAACAGATTTCAATATCTGCAAAGCAGTCTTGTAGAGATTGGGTAGTTGATTAGCAAATTTATAGACAGCTTTCAACTTAGTCTGAAATGCAGAGCTTTCTACATACTCATAAGAAAGTTTACTTGTTTTTTCCACAATAAGACAGTCTACCTTCGTTTTTATTTGATAAGATAATACTGATGCCAAAGGCATCTGTCCCAATAGCAGAAGCCTATCCATCAAAATGGCTATAGCTAGCATTATAATCCCATATATAATACTAGTATCCATAACAGCAGCGTTATTACAAATAATTTTATCACCTTCCGTAATAATGGTAGACAGAGCTGTTACATGTACATATGGTATCATTCCTGAAAGTATATAAAACAATAAAGATATCGCAAATAAGACTTTGGTATTTTTGATAATGAAGAGAATATTGTGATACAGTTTGGTTATAAATTTTTTGGTAGTATTCATAGAATCACCTACACTTTGGCGCTAGATGAAATTTATTTTCATCATATAATTTTTGACAAATTGGGTTAGCTGAATTTATTGACCCAAAACTAGATAAAGCTATTGTTCTACAACTTCCTTTGCAAATATTCTTAACCAAACAATTACCACATACACCTTCTAATTTATCAGGTATCAATGTTCTAATTTCTTTTAATGTATCACTATTTTTCCATACATCAACAATATCATCATGAAATAGATTCCCAAATATCAAATCACTTGTTCTATTTGCTTCCGCACATAATCCTAAGTCTCCACTAGGAAGTAGTTTAGTTTGATTAAGTACAAATATATCTTCAGAATCTTTATATACATACGCTATCAATACCAGGAACGTATAATCTACATTTAATGTAGGTATCAATACATTATTAATTTCATTAACTTTTATATTTTTAAAGCAATCCTCAATAAAACTTTTATCAAATATACCATTTAGAAGTTGTTTCAATTCAACTTCAATAGTTTTATCTTGATTAAGAAATGTAATTTCATGTTGAACAATATCACTAAAACCTACAGAAACACTCTTTGAGTTTCCGTTTCTATCTGTTGTGAATATATAATCATTATTTAGTAATAAATCTATAGCATCACTCATACTTTCTCTTCTAACTACTATATCAATATCTCTACTTTCTCTCATCGATATACCATTATATATAATTTTATCTAAAGCGATACCTTTAATAATAAAAAATTGAATATTATTAGCTTGAAATAATTTAACTACAAATTCAACATGTTGTAATATATGTAATTTTAATTTATACTCTTTATCTTGCTTTATCTTTAATAGCAACTTGTATTTATTCTCACCTATATAAGGGAGAATAAAATCCCCTAAATATAATGTTATTCTTTGCTCAATAATATTCTTGACTAACTCATAGGAATCCAAATCTGTTTTTTTATCTACTATCTCATGATTATTACTATTGATTAAACTATATATAAATTTTTGTTCTTTTGTTATATTTTTTATTATTTTAACCTCCCTTATATAACAACAATTTAATTATACTACTATTTATAATATATAATTTTATTGAAATATAAAATGGATTCAAACGACTTTTCTTGCATTATAACGTTTTTTCATAAAAAAAGCGAAATTTCTTCAAACATAAGAAATTTCGCTTTTTTTGCATTAAGACTTGTCAAAGCTAGTTAACTATATTATTTAACTTTTTTGGAAGAATAGAACCATTATTATAATAGGTAACATTGTCACCATACTGGCTGCAGATATAGTTCCAAATGGGATGAACTCATCTATTTGATACATTGTATCCTATTACATTTAATATCTGTAAAAAAGCTTTTGAAATGGAACTAATATGTACCTTATCTCCATTTATATGTATCTCTTCAAAGCTACAATTTTGCAAGTAATTAGTCATTTCCTTGGCTGCTTCATATGGTACCATCTCGTCATTAACAGCATGATGTAAAAATATTGGCTGCTTAATCTCTGATAAACACATTCCCCAATTCTCTATTTGTAGTTTGCATTCTTGAGATATACCAAAACAATCTTGTTTCAGATTTTCATCTATTGTCTTTTCAATATAATCATCTTCATCCTTTTTTAGGTATTTTTTAAAATCATTTAATTGTTCTTTATAATATTCCTGTATTTCATTCATTGGTTTGGTCATAAAGCTTTTATAAGCCTCTTGGTTCGAAGTATCATAGTGTTTCAGTACAGAATCTTTATAAGCTGAAGGAACTCCTCCCAATATATATACTTTTTCGACTATCTCTTCAAGAGCACTAGCAGTTGCATATGCATATGGAGCCCCAGCAGAACAACCCACTAAATCAACTTTAGATAGTTTTAATTGCTTAGCTATTTGTTTTGCTATCGGAATCCATTGAGATACATTTTTCATCTTAATTTTAGAAGAATTCCCATAGCCTGACCTTTCAATAGCAATTAAAGTAATATTTTTGGCTTCTATTTCCTTTTTCCAATCTTTACTTATATACGAACCTCCTACAAGCCCATGAAAAAAAAGTACTACTTTTTTGCCCTTACCATAGGTCATATAACTAATCTTATTCCCATCATCCAACATAATATATTGTTTATTCACCCTATAACCTTCTTTCTATAGCATATATTTTAAATTTAATAATGATAATCATTTTCAATCATTATTATACTATAGAAACAGTAGGTATTGTCAAGTAATTAATCCACTCGTCATTTAGAATTATTCATACACTCCTTGCAATATCCATAAATTTCTAAACGTTGATACTCAACTTTAAATCCCTTTTCTACGAATATTTGATTATTAAAATTATCTCCCACTAATCCAAAAACCTCTTCTATCCTTCCACATTTTTTGCAAATCAAGTGATGATGAGCATTTTTATTTCCCTCAAAAATCTCATATTCAGCAATACCATTACCAAAGTTATGTTTAATTACAGCACCTATTTTATGTAAGATATCCATAGTCCTATAGATTGTTGAAATTGATAAAATAACATTGTTTTCTTTTGCCAATCTCTGAATCTCTTCAACCGATACATGTTTGTTCCCATTATCATTTAATATTTTTAGAATTTCTTTTCTCTGGTATGTCAACCTCTTATGATTTCTATTCATCAAATTAATCATTGTGTCATCTAATTTTGAATCCATTAAACCCCATCCTCCTTTCTTCATCAACCCCCGTTAATGGTAATCTTCTCCTTTTACACATTTTCTAGCTTTGAATATGATATTTATTACTATTTATAATCGTTATATCTTATATAATAAATGATTGTTTAGTATGTATACGTTAAGGAAAAAAAATTTATAAGTACAATTCTATATATGTCTTTCGGCCATTTCACTTGTTTTTTCTATGAATTCTAACACCATTTCTAATGAGCTGTCATCTAATCCTTTTAAATATGAAAAAATGTCTTTATCATATTTATTATGATATTCTTCATGGTTTGAGTATGCTTTCTTACCTTCATCAGTCAACCTAACTAATAGTTTAGCATTATTAGTTTCATCAGTATATTTTTCTACTAACCCCTTTCTTTCTAATTTTTTCAGAGCCTGGGAAATGGCTCCTTTTGTAACTCCAAATTTCCTCCCTATTTCAGAAACATGTAGATCAGCATAATCTCCAATCAATTTTATAATATGTATCTCACTTCTATATATGAGTACATCTGTTCCATAGTTGAGAGGTGTTTTTCCTGCATTAGCTATTTTTTCAGTCATCATCATAAATTTCTCGATTGCTATATTTATTTTTTTATCCATATCAAAAGTGTATACCAACTAAACGGTTTTGTCAATCTATAATAATTATGTTTTTTGTATTATTGACTATTCCCTTTATTTAACAGGAATATAAATATCCATCTCTGATTTTTCATTATCCCGTCCCAAAAATCGTTGATCATATAATTCAAAGCTCCCTCTTTCATCAAGAACTTCTTTTGTAAGCAAAATCCAAGTTCCCCAAATATATTCATAGGTTTTAAGAATTTCACTAAGCAACCCTCTATGGGTAAATACCGCATATTTTCCTGAAGGAATTGTTTTAGCTACAATACCATCTGGGAGATTATCATAGCTGTTAACTTCTATACCTATAACTTCTGAAAAATCCATATGGTAGTTTATTGTATGGGATTCCTGCAGCTGCTCACATATTCCAAATGTTCGTTTTGAAATATGTTTATTAGGTATTGTATCAGCGACTTTATCAAACTCCTGCCACAAAGAATAAATATTATTTATTGAGGATACTCCTTGGATACCTGCTACATGTATATCCTCAATATATTTGATTTCTGGCTGAACAGTAATATTTGTTGTTATGTGTTTCAACAAATCAATGCTAATTTCTTTCTTGTTACCGATGAAAACCTCTAATCGGTTATTGCGATATTCTTTAGGACTTACTGAATAAACGGATTTGAACGCTCTACTAAACGCCTCTGATGAGTCAAACCCATTCTCTAATGCGATATCAATAATTTTCTTATCGCTGTATAACAATTGATTTGCCCCATTAGAAAGTCGTCGTTTTTTTATATAGTTTCCTATGTTCTCTCCTAGCACAACTTGAAAAATACGAGTAAGGTGATAATAGGAATATCCCACTTCCTTAGCAACATCATTAACATTGATATTCTCAGATAGATGATTTTCAATATATATAATTGCCCGTTCTAATATGTCTAGATATTCCATACTGTCCTCCTTCTTACTTATACCAATCTGCTAAAATCAAAAGTTGGGTGTTCTACCTCAATATTGACCATGAGATTCTCCTCTTGCAGCTCCTCATCTAAAAAGTATGTCTTCCAGCCGTTTGCTACAATACCGCCCCAGCAAATATCAACTTTTCCCAGTGTAACATCAAAAACCATACTTTTGACTGTTCCGAAAAATTCATCATACCAATGGCAACACAGCCCTGTAGGATATTTTGAAAGGAGAAGTTCTTTTAAATCATTATCATTTAATTGGTTAGATTCATCCATATATTCTTTAATATATTCATAGCGACAGACTGAATGTTCCATAGCCAATGGCTCAATTTCCATTATATCTGGAAGATGTGCATGATTTGTCGAATGTATATATTGTTTTTTAGTGGTTCTATCAATTTTCTGTACTGCTTTTTTGCCATCAAGAGTTTCAAACAAGGCAGCTCTACCATTTTTATCGGCAAGAATCAGATTAATATTATATGCAATGGGCATATCCATGAGAGATTGTAATGCTTCGTCCACATCTTTGCAATTTTCTAACAGAGAACGTATTACCGCCCAAAACTGCAAACCTGTAATAGCTGTCTTACGCATCATTTCCATATTACCAACAGGCATACCACATGAAGTTTGCCCAACCATCAATCCGCATTCATTTATTCCCTCGCTTCTCCCAAACTGCATGACACTTCCACCCATATGGACATATTTTCCTGTAACCTTGGTTTTACAGAAACAGAAATCTTCCATCTTATGAGAAAACTCATAATTACGAGCTACCATCACATGACCATTTGCCGTAAGGTTTGGAAGTACCGCAAGTAATGAACAGCCTGGAGTTAAATAGGTCATGGCATAATAGACCATCTGTAACCTTGTTGCTCCAATAGCTTCTGCGAATCCTTGTAGTTCTTCATTCAAACCTGGACAATACTTGTCAAACATCTGGGTCATTTCTTTTGCTTGTTCATCTGTAAAAGTACCCTTAGGACACTTTTGCATTTCCACAAATTGTGGGTAGTTCATAGCCATCTTTCCCAGATGATAACCAATCTCGTAGTTAGTTCCACTCAATTCAAAAATGTTGACTTTTGCTTTCTCCATATAGTTTACCTCTTTCTTAGATTTAATATAGATTCATTTTATCTAATTACCAAAGAAACTACATGATATTTTCTGCTATATTTATTTTAGATTAATACGCCCCTTATGATATAAATGATAATTATCTTATTAATCATTAATTGTCATTCTAAAAATAAAAGGTAAAATCTCATTGAATATTAGAGATCTTACCTTTTAAATATTATTATTATTTGGATGGGGCAGGCGCTTTTACAACGATCAATTCCAATACATCTTCATGTAAATTAGTAACTTTCATCTTAGTCTTGAAAGGTATTTGTAATATATCACCCTTTTTATACTCATGAGTTTCTTGTTCATCCAACTTGATTGATAAAACACCTCTTAAAACTGTCATATATACATTGGAATTAGAAAAATGTTCTGGTAAACCATCATTCTTATTAAACACCATATGGATATAATTAATATTATCGTCCATAATAACTCTTTCTACCGCTTTATCATCTGTTATGCTATATTTATATATTTTTTCTATCATTTCAGACCCTCTCCTTCATTGATATACTAAATATTATAGATGATATCTTCTATTATTTCCGTAACATTAGTTACGTTATATAAAATACATATTTTAGGGTAAGAACGATATAATTAACTCTTATTATTCCTCAATAATCTTAACAATTCCGCTTGAACCATCAACCTCCAAAATATCACCATCTTTGATTACTGTAGTTGCACCTTCAATACCTGTTACACATGGTATTCCATATTCTCTAGCAATAATGGCACCATGTTGAAGTGGTCCCCCTACTTCCATAACAACAGCAGCAGCATTAATGAATACAGGTGTCCAAGTTGGTTCTGTCGCCTTAGCTACCAGAATCTCACCCTTGAGTAGAGGTTTTTCAAAAGGTGTTAGCAGGACCTTAGCCTTACCTCTAATTACACCAGGTGAAACTGGGTCGCCAACAAAGTCTCCTGACTCTCTTTCTCTTATATATCTAAAAATTTTACCTCTTGAATCAACGATTGTAGGCCATTCTCTAACATTTTTTGTTAATTCCCTTTTTTTCTTATTAGCGATAACCACTCTCTTTAAATCGTAATTCCTATCTCTTTGGGCTTTCCCTATATCAGTTGATTTTACCATAAATATATCATTTACAGTATCCAATCTACCTTCCTTAACAAATCCTTTTGCAAGTTTTAGAACTAACTGTCTTACTTTATCATTTGCATAGACGTACATATATTTAGGATGTTCACGAATACCCAAGAGTTTATAAACATTTAAATAGTTGTTGAATTTCTTTTCTTTACCTATTTTTTTAGCCAATTCATTCAACTTAGCTACAGCTTTTTCTTTTTTGACCTTTGAATATTTCATAGCGTTATCATCAATATTGATTGACTTCAATTGTTTATAGAATTCTTCAAGATTTTCATAAGGTCGAATAGCTGCCGTATCTATTTCTCCAACACACCTACATCCATATCTATTCATGAATTCATCATATGCTGTTAAAAATGCCTCTGAAAAATCTCTTTTCTGAATTCTCTTTTTAAATTCTATACCTGAATTTATCTCTTGGAATTCATCATATGAAGCTAAGTCAACTAAACTATAACCCATTTGGCTTGTTGGATTTCCTGGAAGATCTATACTTAGTGCAATGATTTCATTATCAACACCCATACCTTCAAACATTTTCTTGATACCGTTCTCTGCACCAAGCACTCCAGCCAATCCCATAGCTTTAACCATTATTCTATTAAAAATAAACATTATTTCTGATACTATTTCATCAAAATATTTATCTGATGAGGTAATACTGTCAATATCTTCAAAAGCAATTTCAGCCATTTGGAAATATGAATCCATAACACTATTAGGATCTTTTTTTGCTTTGAGTATAGCGGGTATAGCTTGAAAACTTAACTTAATCATCATTGAAATCAAACTATTGACACCTTTTGGTTTCTTATCTAGATGGTATCCTTTGTTAAAATCAAATGACTTTAGAACTTCTCTAGTAGGCACATCATAGTTACCTATAGATTTACTTACCATCTTTAAGCCAAATGCTTTCTCAGAATTAGTTAAATCCATATATTGTCGTCCTGCAACTGCATACAATATGCCTTCTTTACCTTCTGGCATAATTCCTTGTTTAGCATTTTCAATCATCCTAGCAAACATTTCATTTCCAAGTTCTGATAATGAATATTCAAATCCCTGAGTCATTTTTATTAGATCTATATATAAATGTTTTATCTCACCTGGTTTGGTTCTATATTCCTCATAGAGTGGAAAATAAGTAGTAATGGGTCTTGATTGCAATAGATATAATTTCCCTTTTTCATATGCCCATTCTGTATCCATTGGAATACCATAATAAGTTTCACACTTCTTAATCAGCTTAGTGAGTTCTATTATTTGACTATCACTCAAAGCACTATCTTTAGGATTTTTATTTGTTTTTTCAATAGTTCCTCCGTTTTTTTGCAACCAGAGAGCTATCTTTTTGTCGTTAATCTTTTTTTCAATAATATCATTGGTTACGCTGTCTACAACATAAGTATCTGGAGTTACTGTACCAGATACAATGGTCTCACCAAGTCCAAAAGCTGCATTGATCATTACTTCATCATAACAATTATTATTTGGATTAATGGAAAAACCTACACCACTTACCTCTGATGCAATCTGTTTCTGTACAACAATAGCTATACAAGTACCTTTTAGATTTATATCATTCCGCTTTTTGTACTCCATAACTCTAAAATCAAAACAAGAGGAGAAAGCCTTAGCTATATGAGATTCTAATGCTTTTTTAGTGATACCCAAATATGTTTCATACATTCCAGCAAAACTTGTGCCTTCTAAATCCTCTTCAGGTGATGAAGAACGTACAGCAAATATATTTCCTACTCCTAGTTTAGTTATTTGTTTTTCTAGTTCTGATGCCATTGAAAGAGTTAGTTTCAGCCCTATCGCTTTTGTCTTGACAGCATTACAATTCTCTACACTTACATCAACTATAAGCTTTCTCCACTCATCTGAAGCTTTTATTTCTCTAAGCCATGGAGACAAGAAGTCAACAGATAGTATAAGACCTTCAGGTACAGGTAATCCTGCTCCGTATGTCTCTATTAATGCTTTTCCTTTCCCCCCCACCTGAGATAATGATGGTACCTTCTTTTCACTAAATAAATAAATCATCTAATAACCTCCCTATCTTCTATTTATTAGTTTTTAATTTATATAAAAATTAACTCTAATAAAATCAAGATAAATATCTACCTCTTCCATTAATGCTCCCCTATCAATAGCTTTTCCTTCTATGATATACCTATCCATATGCTCTCTAGCAATCTGTTTTACAGCATATCCTGTTAAGTTAATTAATTTTTGCACATCTACACCTTGTTTGATATTACTGAAATCAAGATTATAATTATAAAATTTTTCTTTTAACTTTGTACTTTCACTTTGTAGTGTATATTCAAGAACTTTCTTTCTATCTATCTTGTCATAGAATTCAAATAGATACGGGTATTTATCAGTCCATTCCAACTTAAGCCTAATTGTATCTCTAATCCTATTCAAGAAATCTGTTTCATTCCAGTGAATTTTATTCTCTAATTCTTCAACTCCTATTTTTATTGAATAGTAAATTAGGAAATCATATAAGTCTTCTTTATCTATAAAATAATGATATAGTAGACCTCTTGAAACTTTAGCATCTTTAACAATCTGATTTGTTGATGCCTTCTCGTAAGACTGTTTACTGAACTCTTCAAATCCACAGTTTACTATTCTTTGTACCCTTTCATTATTCAAGTCAATGTGTTTGAATTTGTCTATCATTGTGTTCACTCCTATACATCATATCTCTATAACCTATATTTTTACCGACAACTTCTGTCTATATAAATTATACTATTACCGACACATACTGTCAATGCTCTAAAGATTGACTTATATTTTTATGAGATAAGAAAACTTGAATTCCGTTAATGAATTCAAGTTTTATCTATTTATTACTATTATGCTTTTATGGCCCAACGCATTTTAGTAGAACGAGCACGACTATTAATGCGACATTCCTCTGCTGATGGTCTAATAATGTCGGGAGCAATCTCTTGGTACACACCTTCACGTAATAAACGCTTAAAGGATTTTTTTACAAGACGGTCTTCTCCTGAATGAAACGATAGTATTGCTACACGTCCACCTGGAGCAAGACTATCAGGAAGTTTTTCCAAAAATTCATATAATACTTCGTATTCATTATTAACATCAATTCGTAAAGCTTGAAAAGATCTTTGACAGGATTTTTTTATCTCATCTTTTCTTGTGTCTTTTGGAATGAATTGTAGAGCATCATTTATTATACATTGTAATTTAGTTGTCGTTGATATATCTGTTCCTCTCTTTATCTCCGATATAATTGCACGAGAAATTTCTTCTGCATAAGGTTCATCTGCATTCTCAAGCAACATGCCTTGTAACTCATCTTTTGAAACTTCTTTTAATCGCTGGGCAGCGGATATCCCCTTGTTGGGATTCAATCTTAGATCTAGGGGACCTTCATTCTTATAGGAAAATCCTCTATCAGGGTTATCTATTTGCATTGAAGATACACCTAAATCTGCTAATACAAAATTTAATGGTCCTGATTCGGCTGTAATTTGATCTATATTGGAAAAATTCATTTGCTTTATAGTTAAAATTTTATCATCATAACCTAACTTTTCTAAACGTTCCCTAGTACGTGCTAATTCGATAGGGTCAACATCCAATGCATACAAATGACCTTTTGATTCTAGACATTTAAGCATTTGTAACGTATGACCACCATAACCTAATGTTGCATCTAATCCAATTTGTCCAGGAGCTATTTGTAAGAATTCCAATATTTCTTTCACACAAATCGAGATATGCATACCCGCAGGTGTACTCCCCTTACTAATGACTTTTACTACTGTATCTCCATATTTTTCTGGTTGGTGTTCCTTATATTTTTCTTTATAAGATCTAGGATGAGTCCCTTTATATCTAACACGTCGCTTATGTTTTTGTTCTTGCTTATCCATTGATTAACCTCTCTTTTTTTATAGTTATGGTTAGTATTTGTAATACTGCTTCTACAAAACCTATATTTTCTGTGCAACAATTAAAAATCTATGTTCAGTACCTTGTATGACCTTCTTGACATCAATTATTTTTTGCAATCTACGAAGATTATCAAAACAAGTATCCACTGAGAATCCAGGAAATTCCCATTGAATTATCTTAGCAAAATAAACCAAAGCACCTACATCGTAAAAATATATAGGAGTAAATGCCTCATCTGATTTCAATATTTTAAAGCCATGTTTTACTAAATTATCAACATTATTTTCTAATGTATGATTAGGGAATTGAGGTTTAAAGTTATCTATGAGACTGCATGATAAATCATAATTATTTTTACCGCCAACCTGTTGGGTTATAAAGTATCCACCTTTTTTCAAGATACGATTCACTTCACAATAATCAAATGATTCATGGCGGTTGATTACTATATCAAAACTCTTATCTTTCAATGGTAATTTGTAGTCTTCATATACTTGTTTCACAGTAATTCCCAAGGGTTCAAGCTTTTCCTTGCAAAGTTTTACATTTGGAGGATATGCTTCTGTAACATAAGTCAAAGCATATGGATGTTTCAGTGTAAGAACAAACTCTCCGCCTCCCGTTCCCATATCTAATAACTTATCCTTGTTTTTAAGAAATGATAAAACTATCATAGAATAATCCCAAGGTAAATCTTCACTGTTCCATCTATCTTTTATATATGAAAAATCCCATCCTTTGAATGCATGAGCTTCTTCAGATTCCCATTTTCTTCTTAATTCTTCTAAATTCATTGTAACTGCTCCTTTTTATTTATTATAGATACTATAAACAGTGCAGTTAACTGATAACAAATTATTTATTCTCGGCACAATCTGCTATCAGATTATAATAACTGCACCGAGCAATTAATTCGTTTAAATCTCAAAACGAGTTCACCTCTTTCAAGAATTATATTAATATTATTAATTATCAATATGTAAAAATTATATCATTCACCAACATACCAGTCAATTTCATTTCCTATAACACTAAGCTATTGAAATTTATTACCTTACAACCAAGTTCATATTTAACTATAACTTTCTATATATTATATTCTCAATTATTGTTGCCATTTCTTCTGGTGTTTCACGATTTTCCTTCTCCATCCATAGAGTCGTAATGCTCCAGTAACCGCCCATATTGAAATAATGAGCATAATAATAACTGTCCTGTCGCTTCATTGTATCCTCTATTTCCTCTGGCATAACATGATCTACTAATACAGCAACATATGCCAAGAATTCAGGCAATCTATCACCAACAAAATATAGCATATCCGATTTACGTAGCAACTTAAGAAAATCCAAATGCTGATTCCAAAACTCAAAATAAGATACGCTAACAGAATATAGCGTTATCTCTTCTTTACTACGAATTTTTTTCGCAAAGTCTTGTAAAATAACATTACAATACAGAACCAATATATCATCTTTGGTTTTGAAATACCTATAAAATGTTCTGCGACCTATGTGTGCTTTAGAAGCAATATCAACAATAGTAATTTCTCTATAATTTTTCTTATCCATTAACGTAAGTAATGCACTTATAATCCACTCTTGTGTCTGAGTAACCGTAATCTCTTTCATATCTACTCCTCATGGCACATATTTTGAATAATGTGCCTATATTAGCTAATTTATTGTAAAAAACTTATTTTAGTATTATACTACATTAAAAGTATATGGCACAAGTGTGTCACACATATTGGTTATAGATGATTCAAGCTAATATATAATCATTATAAGGAGGTTGTTAGTTATGATAGATACAAATATAAAGGCAGAATATGAGAAATACGATGCTCTAATGCCAATACAACATGCACATATTGATAATAAAGATTTTCCCTACCGTTATTATAAAAATATTAGTCCAGCAAAGAATGTGACATTAGTTTTTCTTGCTGGTGGGACTGGTTTAGCTGATTCATTTTTTTTACTGTTCAGTTCATTTGCAGATAAATATAATCTATTAACATTCAATTACCCAAAAGGGTTTAATACAAATGCCAAATTAGCTGATGCCTTTGCAGCATTCCTGAAGCAATTGGATATACATAATGTTTATCTAGTTGGACAATCCTATGGAGGACTATTTGCTCAAGTCATGGCAAAACGTCATCCTGAATCATTGAAGGGCTTGATATTATCAGGTACATGTTCTATGTATAATGACCTGACATATAATGGAATTGCTAATATTACCAAATTTATTAATCCCAAAAAACTAAAGAAGAACCTTAGAAAGGATAGACTTGTTCCTAATATATTACTACCACCATTTTTGAAACTAGTATTTAAAAAAGTATCTTCTGGGTATAAAACCACACAAGACTTTTCCTCTGTTATTGATTTGTTAAAAGAATCTATCACTAAAGAATATTGGTATCACATGGATTTACTACTGGGAGACTTGATGAATGAATATGGAACACATAAACCAGTTGATTTTAAAACCTTCCAAAATGAGGTAATGCTTATTTTTTCTGAACAGGATACTTTCTTTTGTGATGAACTTAGAGATGCTTTAATACGATTAATGCCAAAATCTACAGTTGTTCATAATATAGATGGGGGACATCTTGCTTTAATTGTAAATCCTGAAAACTACATTAATATGATTAATACGTTTATCTATGAACGAAATTGAATACTTCTAGTGCAAAAGGTAGTATAAATCTTAAAATGATACTACCTTTACTTTTGATATGCAGTGTATTACTATTTAATCCTACTTCTTTTTTTCCTAAGCATATGAATAAGTCTACTTACATCATATTCCTTTCCATGTGCAGGAACAATTGTTTTAGCTCCCAAAGAAATTAGTCTCTCTATACTACTGTACATTTTCTCTAAACTAGTATAGTAAATAGGACGGTAATTTGCTCCTAAGAACTTAAGAAAATTCATACATGCATCTCCTACAAAAGCTACTCCATCATCACAAAGAATACTCATACTATCACAAGTATGACCTGGAGTAAAAATGATGTCAGCAGGTATACCTAAACTTCTTAATACATTTTTGTCGTCTCCATCTATGATAATATCTTCTTCATTTATAATTACAGGTGGATATTTAAAATCATTATGAAACTTAGAAAATAAACCAAAAATGAATCCAACTCTTTTTGTTATTGGAAATTCTATTTCCTGTCCATCACTATCACCCTTAGATAATAAACCAACAGAAGTTTTTTGTACTATTAGAAGGATATTAAACTCTTCTTTTAGTTTCGCTGCAAATCCAGCATGATCATCATGATAATGAGTAATAAATAAGTATTTAATCTTTGATATATCAATGTTATTCTTCTTTAATCCCTTAACAAATGAATCATAGTTACTGCTATATCCTGTGTCAATCAGCATATAGCCATTCTTTAAATGTAAAAGATATGTATTTGTTATTCCTAAATCTATTTTAATATAATTCATTTAATCATCTCCTAATCATAAAACACGAGTTATAACTCATATTTTATCATAAAATCCTTACATGTTATAACCAAAATAATTTGATACGGTATATGATTACAGACTATTTAATATAAGTCTTTCCATCTTTACGAATTACTTAAAACATAGTATAATTAGCTTGCTATTTAACACCTTGTAAATTCACTATATGCGACTAAATTAATCATATTAAGATTAGCTTTACATCTATATTTTTAACAAATAGGTAATATATAAATTAATATTTTATTGAAGGTGATACAATGAATGGTAAATTAGATAGACGGTCCATGAGAACCCAAAAATTAATATTTGATGCATTTGACGAATTACTTGCAGAAAATCAATACAGTAAAATTACTGTTGAGGATATTACTTCAAGAGCCAACATTGGAAGATCAACATTTTATTCTCACTTTCAAACAAAAGATGAATTATTATATAAATCATGCCAAAAACTTTTTCAACATGTATTCGCCGAAAAAGTTTTTGTGGAAGCAACCCATGATTTTTCACAAGCCAGAGATTTTAATGATTATATCACTCATATTTTATATCATCTAAAAGATAATAAGAAAATTATTAAATCCATGTTAACCTTTGAAGATAGCGGAGTATTTATGAATTACTTCAAAGAATACATTTATGATTCTTTTTCTACTGTTATTAAACCAATTGATACATCTAACATTGATAAAGGCTATATAAATAATCATATTGTATCAAGCTTTGTTGAAACAATAAGATGGTGGTTTAGCCATAATTTGAAAGATTCACCAGAAAAAGTTGCTGATTATTATTTATACATAATCAAAAGTATAATTTAATTTTTAATGGTCATATATATTTTTAAATATGTATCCTTTTACATAGCTTTAGCTAACCTGGTATTTTTGTTACCCTGTTTATTCTCATAATTTCTATCATACAACAACGCTGCATTCAGCACAACAAGAACAGAACCTGCGTTATGGACAAGTGCACCTGTTATAGGGTTCAAAAGTCCCAGTACACTCATTATTATAGCGAGCACATTAATAATCATTGACAATGTTATGTTAAATTTAATTGTTTTTACAGTTTCATTTGCAAGTCTTTTTACATATGGTATTTTACCAATATCATCTCCTAATAGCGCAATATCAGCCGCTTCAATTGCAACATCAGAACCCATTGTACCCATTGCTATACTTACATCTGCAGTTTTTAATGCTGGAGCATCATTTACCCCATCTCCAACCATTGCCACTATTTTCTTGTTATTTATCAATCTTTTAACATGAGAAACTTTATCCTCCGGTAATAGATCACTGTGAATATTTGATATACCTATTTTTTCAGCAAAAAAATTAGCTGTTTTTTGATTATCTCCTGTGAGTAATACTACTTCTGTATTCATATATTTCAATTCATCAACAATAACTTTTACATCATTACGCATTATATCAGATAGTCCAATTACACCAACACATTTATCATCAATTGCCATAAGAATTAGAGCCATTCCCTTATTTTGAAGGTCATTGATCTTATATTCTATTTGCTTATCAATTGTAATATTGTTTTCCTTCAAGTAATTTACTTTTCCACAATATACGGTCTTAGAATCAATTATACCCTTTACTCCTTTTCCTGGGGTCATTGAAAAATTTTCACAATCTATAAAATCTATATTTTCCTCTTTAGCTTTTTCCACCACTGCTTTAGCTAATGGATGCTCAGATAGCCTCTCAATGCTTGATGTCATTGTCAAAAATTTCTCTCTGTCGATTATATCCTTATCAAAATATATATCACTAACTGTTAATTTACCATAAGTTAATGTTCCAGTTTTATCAAAAGTTATTGTATCAACCTTACCCATATTTTCTAATGCTGCTCCAGATTTTATAATAATACCTTTTTTGGTAGCCTGACCAATGGCAGCCATTATTGATGTAGGGGTTGCTAATGCCAGAGCACAAGGACAGAAAACAACAAGAACAGTTACGCCTCTTACTACATTACCAGTAATCAACCAAACAAATATAGCAATTAAAAGAGCTATAGGAACTAACCATACAGCTAATTTATCTGCAATTCTCTGCATGGGAGCTTTATTATTTTCAGCTTCTTCAACCATCTTTATCATCTTTTTAAGTGATGAATCTTCTCCCACAGCAATTGCTTTTATATCAATAGTTCCATAACAATTAAGAGTTCCGCAATATACGTCATCACCCATAGATTTATCAACTGGCAAGGATTCTCCTGTCATTATAGATTGATCAACAGATGAACTACCATTTACTATGACCCCATCTACAGGTATCTTTTCTCCTGGTAATACTCTTAGTTTATCATTTAGTTTAATATCTTTTGCATCTATTAACTCTTCTTTATCATTTCCCCTAAGTATTCTTCCTTTTACTGGTGTAAGGTTAATAAGATTCTTTAACCCTTTGTGTGCTTTCTCTACAGTTTTATCTTCCAATATGGCACCTATCGCCATAATAAAAGCAACTTCACCAGCCGCAAAAAATTCGCCGATTAAAACAGATGCAACCATAGCCATTGATATTAATAATGCCGAAGATACCCACCTTTCAAATATTAATCTCTGTAATGCTAATATTAACATGGGTATACCAGAAATCAAAACTGCACCCCAAGCGAAATCAATAGGAGACTGTATTCCTGAAATCATACATATTAGACTTAATACTAGAAATACGCCTGATACAATTGTCATCTTAACGCCAAATAAAAAATCCATTAATCTCTTCATTGTTATTCCTCCTTACAAAAACAGTACAATATACCTGTTAAAGAACATATTGTACTGTAATTATAGTTCTGAATAGAAACGAAAACAATAATCAATATCATATAAATGTTCAATACTGTACAAATATGGATAAATGTTCAAAAACGCAAAAAATATCTCAGAACCTTATTCATGTTAACCATAGAAGATTAAAAAAAGCATCAAACCAAAATGGTCGGATGCTAATATATATAACACTTTATTTCTATATTTGTTTATAGGTTTTATACCAATTTGTAATTATAACCCCTAAGGATACTGTGACAAAGATATTATAGTTCTTTATATTCTGGGTACTCATTTTTCAAAAATAAAAAATGCTTATATCTTATATTATTACTTGTTGCATCTTCTTCAGATACACCTTTATATATCTCTAGAAAAGAATATAATCTGTTTGAAGAACAATAAATATATTCTGTTGATTTTTCAAATATAACAAAAATAAATTCCTTTTCAAAATCATTATCCTCTAAGAATTGTTCAAAAAACTCATCCTTATTTCCTGTAGAAAACAATTTATACATTTTAATATTTAATGACTGTACATTTATATCATTGCTTTTTATATAATTGTCTATATTATCTTTGGTTACTTCAATCATTTTGTTCAATAAATAGGAATTTTCTTCACAATCTTCATTAACGACTTCACATAAAAAATTACTTTCAATATATTTAATTACATCTTCTATAGTTCTTCTCATAAACATTTATATTCATCCCTTCATCTTATATTATTTTGGTAAAGTAAATGCTCCTGACCAATTACCAAAATTAACCCACATAGCTTTTGTAAGGTTGTAGATTTGTAGATTTTCTTGAACAACTTTTACTTTGTCTACATCACTTGGTACAGTAAATCTTCCAATATACAATGTTTGATGTTTAGTCGCTGGATATGCCTTGTTGATATATTTATCACTCATGTATGTATCTGGGAAGAAGTAACTAGTATCTACTACACTGTAAGTGCATTTAATATAATTGGTCAAGAAATTATCGGATTTTATTGTTGCGTACAATTCATATGTGTTTGTTCCAGGAACTTTATTGAACCAATAATCTAAATCAATATATCCATCATAATCAAATAATGGACCTAATTCAGCATTATCTTCATTTTCAATATATATTCTTTGAGTAGCTTTTTCAGCTAACAAATTATTATCATTTTCTTGTGCTAAAACTGTCATACCCATGTTTAATATTAAAGCTAAAACTGTAAATATACTTAAAACTTTTTTCATTTTTTATACCCTCCATTAACATTATAATACTATACCCAGTTACTATAAATATCTATTAACAGCGTTGGTCTAATATTAAGTTTATAAGCAGTAGTTAATATGTCAGTTATAACTTGTTTAGTTATTTAATATTGTTTATCTTTTTATTATCGCCCCCTTTTTGAATCCTAAAATATTATAAATCATTTCTAACAAAAAATTTGTAGAATCCCAATATCAAAATTGTATTTTTCATCCCTATAATTAGTAGTATTATTATGTTATTTATTATAATATTACATTTTTTATTTATATTTTAAATATTATGGTAAATTAAAAAACGAACTTCCCGTTTGTAAAACTAATTTCCCGTTTTGTATTTGAAAGTAACCTTTTGTAAGTAAAATGCACCTTTTGCAACTGAATATCTCGTTTTGTAAACATATTTCCATATTAGCATTATGATTTCAACAGTATTTTTGCTATAATTCATGTGTAGACATGAATAGAATGGCATCATTAATGGAGGTCGAGATTCTTTCGATTTTTTTGTAATCGGAAAGTCCACCCCTATTTTATGATATTAAGTTAACTCATAATGCTGGTGACGTTTGTTTGGTTTACGGTTTATTTTTTGAGAAGTTTATAGGTTAAGGTTATGTTTTCAGCGGCAACTGAAACATAACCTAGCTTACCTAATATCTCTTCTCCGTAATAAAAGCTGAACGCTTCGTATGGACTTTTATCGTTCAGCTTTTTGCGTGTGTAAGAGTTCACATGATTCATCACTAATAAGATATCTTCCTGAGTCAAATCATCAAATGATGTACCTTTTGGAAGTATTCTACGAATCAGTGTATGATTCACTTCAATAGCCCCTTTTTGATAGGGTGCACTTGGATCACAATAAAACAAACGACTTCTAAGGATGTCTATGGAACCATATTCAATAGCTTTTGGATTAGAGAATTCACTACCATTGTCAGTCAAAAGTACAGGGAATAGCTTCTCATAGTCTTTTCTTCCAAATGTCCTATAGAGATAATCAAAGATATCAATAACCGACCTGGAAGTGTTTGCATCACGAAGAAATGCCATCATAAAGCTGGTATCTACAAAGTGTAATGTTAATAAAACCTTACCACCTTTTGTACCAACAACTCAATCCATTTGAACAACAGATGTTTCAGGATTTTTATTCATATATTCGGTAAAATCCTTGTATGTACGGTCAATACGACACTTTCTATCAATCTTAAATTCAGACTTTTTGTAACGTGGTCTGAACTTAACTTTTCTTGGCAAATCAATGTTTCTGACATCAAAAAGACATGCATCAACATAGTTGTATAAGGTTTTTTCACTGCACATCAGCTCATCTACATGGTTAACATAGATTTGATGTATGGACTGACCTTTACGGATAAGTGGTGAAATGATAGCATTGATTCTTGCTATTTCAACCTCATTGGTAATAATTCCACTTCTTGATTCAGAAATATTCTCAGAGTATTTATTGTGGGCATCAATAGCACTGTAATAAGGTTTTGCCAATGTACACTTTGGTAACGTATTGCAACCATTACAAACATAAGGTGGTTTAAACTTGCTGACACAAACATCTTCTTCAAAGTAGTGACAACCATCATTGCAAAGCTTACAGTTTTTACAATAGGGTTTTGATGGATACTTACATTCATCACATACTTTGGTTCTGGTACACTTAAGTCTTAGTTTACAAGAATTATAAGGATATGCGCCATACCCTGTTTTTTTGATAATGAGATTTCGTTTAATCTCTTTTGCTATTGTGGTTCTGTCCTTAGATATAATTTTAGCTATGGCTCCGAAAGAAAGACCTGCCTTTAATCCAGCTTCGATTTCTAATCGATCATCATAGGTTAGGTATTTAGACATAAATCTACCTCCTTTTATACAGCCACCAGCTAATCAACCGTAACAAAAAACGATGAAAATATCAAACAAAAGAAAAAGGAAAACCATCTTTTTTGGCTCTCCTGAATGAAACTAATCAACTATTCAAATTTTATGTAGGTCGAAAATCCATACTTATACATATCCTCTTATCAAAGAGACTTATTTAAAAAACTTAACAATTAGGTATGGAATTTCATTTTGCAATTAAGGTTTTAAATATTATTTATTTTTGTTTAATACAATGCCTTTTAATTGCTTTTTCTATTTATATACATAAAAAAAGGATTGAATGAAATGCATCAGATCCTGTGTTTATTTACAATATGTTTCTTTTATTGAAATCATAATCTCCCTTTTGTCACAAGTTCTTTCCGGGTTTTAACCAGTAACAAGGTTTTTCCTATTTTTAACCCGTACCAAGATATTTCCGGGTATATACTCAAATTAATTAGGATTAGCTAAGATTTATAAGATTAAAATTATGAATTCACATTTCTTATGCTCTTACATATTTTTTTGTATCTATATTCTTAGCTAATCATAATAAAGAATCTAAACTAGATATCAGTCTCGTCTTCTAATATTCTAAACTTAATCATCTTGATTTATTTATATAACTCCAAGTTCTCTTAACAATTTAACCCAATCTCTATATCCTACTATGTATAACTCATTACTACTACATGATGCTTTTAATGTTTGTTTATCTATATATTCTATAATAAATTTTCTATCTTCCTTATTAAGCTTATTTAATATATCATCAAAACTATCCTGATGCTTCTTTAAATAATATTGTGCTTCATTATAATCTCTATCCGTCTCTATAAAATGTCTATACGCTGTATTTTGCATTTCTGATGTAAAATTATTAAAATGCCATCTAAAACCTTCCATCATATATACCTCTCATTCTTGAAATATTACCATAAACAAGGTATAATAAATTTACCTTCGTCTATGATGAAGGGCATAAGGGAAGTAGTGACTTTGTTTAGCGACTGGGCACTACTTCTTTTCATCCTTTAAGGTCATCTTTTAACTTCTTAATCCCACGCCTTATTGCTTCCATCATGCTTACATCTTTTTCGCTACAATAGGTGTCCAAAATTTCTTTGCTTTCAACATCTAATTTTGCAGTTACCTTATAACGTTTAGGATTGTCAGTTGGGCGACCTCGTTTCTTTTTCTCCAATTCTTCACCTCCAATAAATTAGGACTGCCCTATTTATATAATAATTAAGACTGCCCTAATTGTCAAGCATTATTTTGTGCTCTTTATTCTATATTTTAAGATTTTTTCATAGCAGTTATCTTTTGAATAAAATACAATTTAATTTCAATAATCACTGGAATTATAATCCATAAATTATGTATAATAAGAATATAAAGTATCCAAGAATTAAATTATTATACGAGTAAGTTGCTTATTAAACTACTTAATAAATTAGAATTTGGAGGTAAATCATGAAAAAATGGTATGATGAGGAGTACGAATTTGAAATTGAGGTAACTGGCTTTCTTCGCAGTGACCATACAGAGAGGTACTGCCGAAACGGTGAGGAAGTGGGGGATAAATATACCTGCACCTATGGCTGTCCAGTGAATTCGGATGGACAAGGTATCTGTTCCAAAGTTATGATGATTATGTTCCCAATCATGGAGTCGGTCAGAAGTGGTGGTGATTTACAGAATATTGGCGGCAGTTCTAAATATAGCAAGGACATTGTATGCCCAGATGGTTGCGTCATGTTCAGGCTTACGGCAAGGAAACTTGACAATGAGAATTTTTTCAAGGGGAAGTTTTTTGATTAGTTTTTAATTTATTGTACTTAATTAGAAGATAAGATCAAGTATATAAATTGCAATTTATCAATTAGATTTATCAGCAATCTTAAATTATTAAGAAATAAAGTGGACAAATTAGTTTGTCCACTTTTATACGTTCTATTTTCAACACTCCTTTAAAACAGAGCGTTAAATTTAAATGAATTCAAATTAGAAAGCTACTTTCATAAACATAGCTACACAACAAAGGATAATGACAAATGGAACATATACATAGCGACCGATATAATACCATGCATTTCCCTGTTTTTTAGTTCTACCCTTATTGATTTCAAGAAATAAATCTTCTTTTTTCATTACCCAAAACCAACAAACAGCACCTAATGTTGCACCTATAGGGATAATATAAATTGATACAAAATCCATCCATGGACCCCACTGGAAGATAGCTTCCATATTTATTCCAAAGCCTAAACAGATTAAACATAAAATGCATAGAACTCCTTTACGATTGAGTTTAGGAAACTTATGTAGTAAAGATTCACCAACTGCTTCAAACATATTTTGCAAAGAACTGATACCTGCGAAAATCATAGCAACATATAAAATAATTGCAAAAATACGACCCATAGGAATATCCTGTAAAATGGTAGGCAATGTAACAAAAAGTAATCCTGGACCTGCTCCAACATCAAGGTCATAAGAGAAACATGCGGGGATAATTACCAAGGCTGCAATAAGTGCTGCAATAGTATCAAAAAGAGCAGTTTTACGAGCCACAGAAATCACATCTTCATTTTCTCCTAAATAAGCACCATAAACAATCATCCCACTTCCTGTAATGGACAGTGAAAATAATGCTTGCCCCATAGCCCAAATCCATACCATTGGGTCTTTCAGTACCTCCCAACGTGGAATAAGCATAAACAAGTAACCTTCCATTACATTTGGAAGCATTGCAACACGTACTGCCAAAACAATAAATATTATAAAAAATAAAGGCATCATAATTTTGTTTGTTTTTTCAATACTCTTTACTCCTAAGAATAGTGTAAACAAAGTTACTATTACTATAATAACATGGTATGGTATTACAGAATGAGGCGTAAGTGAAAAAGATTCAAACCACTTACCAGTATCTACAGTCATTAAATTACCTGTTAAGGAATTAATCAAAGCCTTAAATATATAGGCTACAATAACGGCATAACCTATAGCAATGCACATTGATCCTGCTAATGGTAACCAGCCGAGAATTCCGCCAATTTTCCCAGCTCTTTTACTGCGTGTGTTCAAAGCGTTTTCATAAGAACCCAAAGTTCCTGTTTTGGAACGGCGTCCAATAGCAAACTCTGCAGGTAAGCCTACATAACTAAAAATAAAAATAAAAAGTAGATAGATTAGTAAAAATGCACCACCACCATTACTCCCCAGTTTATTTGGAAATCCCCATACATTAGCCATTCCTACAGCAGAACCCACAGATGCTAAAATAAATCCCCAGCGACTGCGAAATCTTTTTGATTTTTGTTTTTTTTCAATATCCATTAAAGAATCCTCCTAAATTAAATCATCAATTTTGTTTTACTCATATAATTCTAAAAAACAATGTTCCTCTTAAAACAAACTTAGTTCTTTAGTAATAAAAAAGTAAAACTTTCCATAGAAAATAAAAGTCCCCTGTCCCTAATAAAAAAGGGACAGAGGACGAAAGTTTCGTGGTACCACCTCTGGTTCAAGTATCTTCAAAAAAAAATACTCCTCATTGTGTGCTAACACACACTTACGCTATATCGGGCGTACCCGTCTTACCCTACTAAAATATTTCAGGCAGCTGCTCCGGAATGTATTCAATACAGTTAGTTTACATCCTTTCACCAACCGGATGCTCTCTGTAAAACTTTATCTGTTTTTACTTATTTCCTTCTTTGCATTACATATTTACCTTACAATATCATAATATTCAATATAAATCAAGTGTGACCTTAATTCATATTATAATTCCTATAGTCTATATTTTTTAATGCTGTTAGCAATCAATTAATATTTCGTTAAATAGAGGTTGACAATTATTTTTAGTTAGGCTATTATAATTATATTAACCTAACTAAAGGAGAATGAAAATGGACTTAAGATGCAATATTATCAAATTCTATCAAGATTATATTTTAAATGAACTAAAACTAATGAACAACCCAAAATTTGATAATAAAATTACTTATAACAGCTTACTATATCTTGATCTTATAGATTCTACTGAAAACTGTACCGTTAGCTATATTGCAAACGCACTACATATTGCAAAATCATCTGTGACTCTTAAAGTCAAAGAATTAGAACGGCTTGGGCTGGTAGAAAAGAAACAAAGTAAGCAAGATAAAAGAACCTACTATCTTTCAACTACTCATAAGGCAAAGGATTTATTCAAAGTATACGACCTGTCACTTGATCATGCTGTTAGTGAAATTGAAGAATACTATTCAAAAGAAGATATACAAAAATTTAATGAGATGATTCTTATACTAACACGTCATTTTAAATTGACAGTAGATGAAGAACTTAAAGTCAAATAATTACAATAAAATATTATAAAAAAGTATAAAACATAATAACTGCATTTTCGAACTTCATGAGTGTTATTTAACATTATAAGAATAATTTAAAAATAAAGGAGGAGAAAATATATGAAATTCAAGTTTGTTAAATATAAAAGTTCATATACACTGGATGCAGCAAAAATGATGAGAAAAACATGGCATTATGATAAATGCTTTGAAGGAATTAAAGATAACATTTATTTCTACAAAATATTTTTCAAATATTCTATGATTGCCAGTGACTATCATGATTTAATTGTAGATGAAAACGACAAATTAGTAGGAATTTTAATGGCTAGATCAATTAATAAAAAAAAGTTATCCTTAAACTATATCGGATTAGGTATAAACTTTATATTTAGATGGTTAACCGGTGAATTCGGCAAAAGAATACAGGCTATTAAAAATATATCTATAATGGTAAAAGATAATGAAAAAATAATGAAAGACGTAAAGAAATACGATAATGAAATAACTTTATTTTTTGTCGATGAAAATACCCGAGGAAACGGGTTAGGCAAAAAACTGATGAATAGGTATATTAACTACTGTAAGAACCAAGGTATTAGAAATATAATCTTAATGACAGATGCTGGATGTAATTATGGATTTTATGAACATTATGGATTCAAGCGAATCAACGCAATCCACAGCGATCTTTTCGCAAAACCTGAAATTGAGTATAATGGATTTGCATATGCTTATGAAGCGGAATTATCTATAGAAGGGAAGATTGATTAATCTCTTCCTACATAACCGTAAGTAAGAAAAACATTAATAATTATCCTTGACAATAAAAAAATCAAATGATACAATGCAACTAGTATAAGGAAGTTCGTTATATTTATGGTAATGAAAGGAAATTAATATGAATAACAATCGATTAGACAACATTTTTCTACAATTTAAAAGACTAGTTGGTATTATTGAAAAAGATATTATCAAAAAAATCTCTGATATGGATATTGGTGATCTTACAATTGCCGAAATCGGTATTATGGATGCTATTGGATTAAATTCTGAAAAAACAATAAAAGAAATTGCTCAGCAGTTAGAAGTTGCAGTAAGTACTCCAACAAAGACTATGGACCGCCTTGTAAAAAAAGGTTATATTGTTAGAAAAACCAGTGACGAAGATAGAAGAATGGTCGTTTCAACATTAACTGAAAAGGGACATGATGCATTAATCAAAGTTACTACCATGCGTCAAGAAAAAATAATGGAATTTACAAAAAAACTTACCCATGAAGAAATTGATCAACTATTGCTAATCCTAGATAAACTTATGTAATATTTTTTTTAGGATAATATAACGAAATTCCTAATATACGATTATACTAAAATATGAAAGGAAGAATTAATTATGTCAAATCAAGAAAAACCTCTATTACAACCAATCAAAATAGGAAGTCATACTATTAAGAATAGAGTGGTTATGGCACCAATGAATATGAATTATACTGCTCCAATGCACTTTCCTAGTAAACAACAAAAAGCTTATTATGCTGCAAGAGCTATGGGTGGTACTGGAATGATTATTGTTGAAGCTATGAGAGGTACTGACCACGAGACTGCAGATACATATCGTAAATATAATAATTTAGCAATTTATGATGAGACTTTTGTACCTAAAATGGCTGATTTTGTAGAGCATGTCAAGTCATTTGGAGCAAAGATCATTGCACAAGTATCTATTGGTCCCGGTGCTCAAGGAACAAGCGATCTTGGAGCCACTCAACCAGTAGCCGCTTCACCTATTGGATATCATGTACGACACCATAAACTAATAACTGGTTTAGGCTCTCCAACAAATATGAAGCCTACCCTCTCCCTAGCAAGAACACTTGGTTATAATGAAAAAATTAGTACCGATCCAATAAAAGCCTTTGAACAGATCAGTAATGTGCCTGGTATGCATATTATTGGAGAAATACCAAGAGAAATAACAAAAGAAGAAATCAGCAAACTGATAGCTGATTATGGTTATGCTGCAAAATGTATTAAATTAGCAGGATTTGATGGAATTGAGATTCATGCACCTCATGGATACTTATTACATTCATTTATATCACCAAGATTAAATCAAAGAACTGACCAATATGGTGGTTCATTGGATAACAAACTAAGAATTATCAAAGAAAGTATTGATTCAATGAGAAAGTATGTAGGACCTGACTTTGTTATCGGTGTTAGAATTAGTGCATCAGTAGAAATTGAAGGAGATATTACTCCTGAATATGCTAATGAAGTAGCTAAAAAATTAGAAAGCTATGGCGCTAATTTTATTCATTTATCAGATGGGTCTTATGAATGTATGAGTGACTTTATTCCCAAAAAAGAAGGTCAAGTATTACCTAAAGCTAAAATAGTTAAACAAGGATTAACCATTCCACTTATTTGTCCATCAGTTCATGATCCTGAATTAGCAGATGAAGCAGTTCGAAATGGTGACGTAGATATGATTTCACAAGGCAGACAACAAATAGCTGATCCAGAGTGGGTGAATAAGTATGCTGAAGGAAAAACCGAAGATATTGTTCGTTGTACACGGTGTAATGAAGGATGTATTAAACGTTTCTTAGTTGGATTACCTGTACGATGTACCATGAATCCAATGGTAGGACATGAAGAAGATTTTGATAAGTATGCAAAACGCTCATTAGAATCACTTCAAAATCGTCATTGGGAAACAATAGGTGAAATTGGTAAAGAACCGTCTTCATTTTGATAAAATCATTGATAAATCTTTATTAGAATAGAACTATGATTAGCTAAAATGGTGCTGTCTCACTAAGACAGCCCCATTTTTAAAATTGTTATATTTTTATGAATGTCTCAATCATTTTTGCAAAATTCATTGACAATCATTGTGATGTGATGTATTATAAAATTAAACATGATTAAAACTTGTTTAAATACGTTTAATAGAGGTATTATAATATGAACTTAGATGAAGCAAAATCTAAAGATAAGGTATTCCAAGCTGCAATGGAATTAGTGCTTGAGGGAAAAAACGATAAACAGATAACAACGAGAGAGATTGCATCAAAAGCTGGTGTGAATCTTGCGCTTATCAATTATTATTATCAGTCAAAAGAGAATCTGCTTAGTCAGGTTGTAGGAACGCTGATGGGTGATATTATTGAAAAATTTAATCCAAATAGCCACACAGGTACCGATGCACAGACAAGACTACGAAGTATACTGTTTTCTACAGCGGATGCGGCATTCAGATATCCCAGTATATGTAAAATAGCCATTTCACAAGAACTTAAAACCGGATGCGAGAGCTCTTGCAAATTAGTCATACCTTTACTAAAAGAGATAATGACTGAGTTAGATGAATCAGATTTGAATATTATCGCTTTGCAATTAATGATTCCATTTCACCATATTGTACTTGAACCAGAGCTTTATAGTAGGTATTTGGATACAGATTTTTATGATGAAAAATTGCGGAAGCAAAAGATTAATCAAATGATTAATAATGTATTATCTAGACAAACTAAGGTGGTAGAGAAATGATAAACATAAAAAATTCGAAACAGGGTAACATCAATCACGCAATCAAGACAATTGTTGCCACACTCGGTGTCGTTTTCGGTATAGGTGGCATAGGTCATGGTTTTTTTGAAACACTCCAAGGTAATAATGCGACGAATGGTTATGTAATCCATGCTATAGGTGAAGCAAACAGAATGTGGCTGCATGGAAATGAACCAGCATTTACTATAATCCCGAATTTTCTTATAACCGGTATTGCAGCAATGTTGGTTGGGACTGCCATCATCATCTGGTCGTCTTGCTTTATGCATAAAAAGCATGCATCTGTGATATTTCTGTCATTGTTTATCTTGTTGTTTTTAGTCGGTGGTGGAATAGGTCAGGTAATATTCTTTATAATAGGATGGGCAATGTCCACTTGCATCAACAGACCACTTAACTGGTGGCAAAAGATTCTACCTGCAAGTATGCGCAAGTTTTTATCAAAGCTGTGGCGACCTTTTCTAATTGTCAGCACTTTGTTGATACTTTTCGCATTGCAAATCGCCATATTTGGATTTGTGCCTGGCGTATCTAATCCGGACAAAATCAGCACAATAATGGTTTCTTCGTTGGGTGCAGGATTACTGTTCTTGATTCTATCGTTCATATCAGGATGCGCTTATGACATTAATAAGGGAGGAATAACCAATGAATAAAAAAATATTAGTGGCTTATGGCTCAAAAAAAGGCTCTACTGCAGAGATTGCCGAAAAAATCGGTGAAACACTTAGGCAAAAAGGCTTTCAGGTAGATGTTCTAGATGCTGGTAAAGTAAAAGATCTAACCCCTTATAGTAAAATCATTCTCGGCAGTTCAGTTTATATCGGTTTTTGGCATAAAAAAGCTGTGTTATTCTTAAAAAAGAACATCGAGGCATTGGAAAAAATGCCTGTTTGGCTTTATATCTGTGGTCCAACCGGTCATGAAAATCCGATTGAACAAATAAAAGGCAGGTTTTATCCCAAATCTTTACAGCCAGTTATTGAACGTATACATCCTAGAGAGATCACCTGCTTTGGTGGCAAACTGGTGTTGAAAACATTGAATCCTTTTGAAAAATGGATTGTAAAAAATGTAAAAGCTCCAGAAGGCGACTTCCGTGATTGGCAGGCAATTACATCCTGGGCAAATACAATCAAAGAATAGCACTGATCTGATGAAGTATTGAAATTGTATTCATTTATAGTTTCACTCTTATGTCTGATTATATCATTAACAGAGTTTATATAACTACTTGACTTAAAAACAATAACTTTTACACTAACATATTGTAAACTTCATTTAATTACTTTGCAATTATTTGATTGTTATTCTTATATCCCCAGATCAAATCTCATACTATCTATTAGATTTCTACGTGATACATGTATAATATTATTTACTGGATCTCCGTCTTCCCCTGCAAATCGACCTGATATGAAAACATTATTAATAACAATCTCAAATTGTACAAGACGATTTCTTACTTCTTGACCTGCATAAAGTTCAAATGTTACTTTATCACTTTCACAAAAAGATTTATACTTATCCTTAGCAACAAAGTATTTGTCTCTATTTTCTATTATCTGTTTCTTTGCGTATTCTCTATTTGATATTTGAGTTTCAATATGATATTTTAATTCATGTCCTATACTCTCATTATTTAGTTGATTTTTATAATCATCTACTTGACAACTAATATTACTTAAAACAGCATCGAAGTATTCCATTGAATAATTCGGAGGATTCTCAACATAATTCAATATATCATTTGGAGATGAACTTGGATAAAGGTTTATAATATTAATAAGTTTCATATAAACATCACTCAGGTTTTCTCTTTTGGATTTAATCATATTTTGCTGTATTTCTATTTTACTTTTAAACCTTTCAATATAAGCATTAACAATTAGTGTTACTGTACTCACTGCTACTGTGGCTCCTGCACTAATAAGAACCGTTACCATTGCCTCTGACATTATAATACCTCCTTGCATTCTTATCTCTTTGTCTTGAAGTATATTTCTATGTTGCAGTTACCTCCACCATCTGAATCATCACACCATTTCTTCTATTAAAATAGGGTAAATTTATTACAGAATTAAACAAAATAATTTTAACCTTTAATTTTACTAATTTACTTAAAGAAGATAATAGGATCTTATTAAGCCATAATATTGGACTATTTCTTTATTAACAGCGAGACCGTCTCCACATGCACAGTCTGAGGAAACATATCCACCGGCTGAATTTCCTCAACCCTATAACCGCCTTCCCCAAGCACCTTAACATCTCTAGCCATAGTACCAGGGTCACATGACACATACACAACCTTCTCTGGCTGCATTTTCATAATAGTCTCCAACAGCTCCCTATCGCACCCTTTTCTAGGTGGATCAACAACTATAACATCTGCCCTGACACCTTCATTATACTTTCCTGTAATTACCTCTTCAGCCTTACCAACATAAAATTCCGTATTACCAATATCATTAAGCTCAGCATTCTTCTTAGCATCCACTATAGCTTCTGGAACTATCTCTACTCCCATAACCTTCTTACTCTTACCTGCTAAAAATAACGATATGGTACCAATCCCACAATAAGCATCCCATACTATTTCATCCCCTGACAAATCTGCAAACTCTAAAACCTTACTATACAACTTCTCAGTCTGTACAGGATTCACTTGATAAAAAGATAATGGCGAAATATTATAGGCAACTTCTCCAATATAATCAGTTATATAAGGTTTACCCCATAACATCTTTATCTTATTACCCATGATAACATTAGTCTTTTCTTTATTAACACTAATAAATATACCAGCTACATCCTCTATTTTCCTAAGATTACTAATCAGTTCATCACTATTAGGCAACTTATTACCATTAATTACAACACCGACCATAATCTCTTTCGTATGAAAACTAACTCTAGTAACAATATGTCTAACAACACCCTTATGACTTACCTCATTATATGGCTTTACATTATTCTTCAACATATATTCTTTAACAACACCAATAATATCCTTATTTACTGGCTGTTGAATATAACATTTATCTGTAGTTATTATATTATGGCTTCTCATTGCATAGAATCCAATATTTACAGAATCATCTCCCATGCTTCCTACAGGGAATTGGACTTTATTTCTATAGAAATAAGGATTTTCCATACCTATAACTTTGTTGACTTCTATATCAGTTATACCGCCGATTCTCTCAATAATATCTTGTACCTTTTTCTGTTTATAATTTAATTGACCTTCATAGGATAAATGCTGTAACTGACACCCACCGCATCGTTTTGCTATATCGCACACAGGGTCAATTCTATGAATAGAAGGTTCTAAGATATCAATTAATTTTCCAAACCCAAAATTCTTTTTAGTCTTAATTACTTTTACCTTGATTTTCTCTTGTGGTAAAGCACCATCAACAAATAGGGTATAGCCATCTATCTTACCTATACCTTCACCATTTATACCTAGGTCATCTATAACCATTTCATAATACTCATTCTTAACTACCGGTAACTCAACATTTTTTGCCTTCATGATTATTCATCCTCTATACATTAATATAAAAAGGGCATTCCCATAATACAAATACGCTTATCTCTAAAGTAAAAGAAATGTATTATGAGAAAGCCCCCACATAGAATTTATTTTTATTAATTAATATCTTGTTCTTCTAACATTAGAATCGAAGATTCTCTGCCATCCTAACCAATTGTCTTCCACATCACTTGTTTCTAATAGATCAGAAAATGTTCTTAATTTTGCATCACAGTTATCTGCAAAATGTAGAGCAAGTGCCTCTATTGTTTGTGGTTTCTTAGGTGAACCATATTCCAATTCTCCGTGATGAGCTAAGATACAATGTTTTACCATGTAAGCAAGATCCTCTGGGAAACCTGGAATTTCTTTAATTCTATCAGAAACCCATTCAGTTGATATCATTATGTGACCTAACAATTGACCAGGGTCAGTATATTCGATAATAGGGAATTTTGACAACTCTTTAATCTTTCCTATATCGTGGAACAATGCAGAAGTATATAATATATCCTTATTGATCACTTTATAATTACCAGCAAAGAATTTACACATATTGAGTACACAAAGAGTATGCTCTAGTAAACCTCCTAGATAACTATGATGCATTGTTTTTGCAGCTGTATGCTCTTTGAATGTTTTAATGAACTCTCTATCTTCAACAAAGAATTTCTTAACTAAAGCACTAAGGTATTTGTTATCTATATCGTTAACAAATGTAAGTAATTCTGAATACATCTCGTTAATATCCCTGCTAGAAACTGGAATGTACTCTCTTGGGTCATACTCTCCTTCACTGCTTTTTCTCAATCTTCTTATATTAAGCTGTATGGAGTTTTGGAATGTTATAACCAAAGCATCGATTTTAATGTATTCATGCTCACTAAAATCATTGATGCCATCATTCAAATCCCATATCTTAGCATCTACTACACCTGTCTTATCTTGTAATTTTAGGGAATAGTAGGTTTTACCAGCTCTTGTTTTCAATACTTGCTTATTAACACACAAGTAATGGTCTTGTATTTGTTCTCCTTCTTTCATGTCTACTATGTAACGCATATATTACTCCTTTCAAAACCACGATCAATTTATATCATAATCTATATACTTTCACTATCTGGTATATCAAATAATGAATTTTTATAAATTCCAATCTTAAATAATATTTGATTTCAAATATTCATCTTACATTATACCCTATTTTGTATAAAAAAAAAAGAAACTCCTATTTCTTTTATAAAAATTTAAGAAAGGCTTTGATTATCGTGTTATTATAATCAAAGCCTGTTATTAATTACATGATACTTTGTCTATCAGTTAGTTTCACATTCAGTTCTACTTTTTCAAAACCATTATTGGTTTTTCTTGCCACTTTTACAGATACAGTATCTCCAACTTCATATTTTTCAATTTCCTTTTGTAAATCTTCGAAATTAAAGATTTTGGCTCCACCAAATTCAAATATAATATCTTGTGATCTAAGTCCAGCTTTTTCAGCTCCACTGCCTTCTGTTACTTCTTTAACTAGTATTCCTATAGGCAATCCATAGAAATCACCCATTTCTTCTGTAACGTCGATACCTCTAATACCTAATGCTGGTCTATCCTTTTTATTAACAATGTCTTCAATAATAGGTTTTGCTTCATTGACTGGTATAGCAAATCCCATACCTTCTATATCTGTAGAAGCTAATTTATAACTATTGATACCAATGACTTCACTCTGTGCATTAACTAATGCTCCACCACTATTACCTGGGTTGATTGCTGCATCAGTCTGGATAAGTGGTAAACTCTTATCAGTAGATTCTAATGTTCTGTTAATAGCACTAATATATCCTACTGTAACAGTGTTACTATATTGTTTTCCAAGAGGGTTACCTATAGCAACTGCAAGTTCTCCAACTTTTATCTTATCAGAATCGCCTAACTTAGCAATTTTAATACTATCCAATAATTCTTTTTTCATATCCTTTTTGGCTACAGATAGAACTGCTAGATCATACTCTCTTTCATAACCAACAACTTTTGCATTGATATTTTCGGAATTGAAGAAAGTTACCACAACATTTCTTGCACCATCTATAACGTGTTGATTAGTTACAATATATATAACATCTTCGTTTTCTCCAAAAATTATACCTGAACCAGTTCCTTCTTGTTCATACTGATTGTTAAACCAATCTTTTGCAGTGACAACACTTGTTATTGTAACTATTGAAGGTTTCATGTTTTCAGCTATTGCAACAACTGGTGATTCATAGTTATCATTTATTATTGAAGTATAATCACTACTTACTTCTTTTAAATTATCCTCAGTTAATGCTGTTGTATTGTTTTTATCTTCAAAAGCGAATTTATTCGAATCATCATTTTGAGATATTGTTGAACCTACAAATTTTTCAAAAAATGGTTTAGTGACTTCCATACCTAATTGGAATGCTCCACCCATAAGAACTGCTACTAAAACACATGCTATAACTTTTTTCCATGTAAAAATTTTCTTACGAGCTTTTTTTTCTTCATTTTTTATTCTTTCTTGAAAACATTGATCTGAATAAGCTTGATTATGTTTCTCCATCGACAAACTGTTATCATTACTTTCATCAGCATGACTTTTGATAATCGTCGTTTCTACAACATCACCATAATCATTACCGTCTACATTGTTAGTGTTATTTTCGTTACCATTGATTTCATTTCCGTTCTCATCATATCTTTTGAATTCGTCCATATATATTCCTCCAAATATTTTATTTTTAGATTAACCTCTCTTGGTATCAAATATCTGTAAGTACAATTATTTCAATTGGTTAATCATATATTCTATATATAGATTATACTCATTTTCTTTGAATAAAATATGAACTCTCTGTTAATAATTTTGAATAATTTAGCATTATGTTAAATATCAATAAAAAAGACCATCTAAGCAATATACTCAGATAATCTGGATAAATAAATTATTATTATTGAATTTTGGTTTTATATTATTTGTTATCTTTATTTTTATTTTCAATTGACTTAACTTTATTATTCTCAATTTGTTTAACATTATTTTGTACATTGGACATGCTGCAATTCCCATCTATTAGAGCACCTTCATCAATAATGATACTAACTGTATTAATATCTCCTGTTATTTTCGCTGTTTTAGTCAGATGAAGTTGTCCTGCAATCTTTATGTTACCCTCAATCTTACCTGCTACCAACAAAAAATCAGCTTCTATATTACCTTTAATGTATCCAGTTTCTCCAATAGCTACACTAGCTTCAACTTCCATATCTCCATAATACTTACCATTTATCTGTACTGAATTCTTGGATTTCAGAATAGAAGTTTCTAAAGTTGTATCTTTTCCTATTATAGTGGATGGTTTGTCATAAGTTGCTTTTTTCTTTTGCTTAATCATTTCACTTCTCCTTTGTACAAATTCGAACAAATTTTTGTAATAAAATTTCGTTAATCAATATAATTTATTTTCCTTTATATATATAATCCATTGGATTTTGTGTTTCACCATTTACAAGGACTCCATAATGAACGTGAGGTCCGCTGCTTCTTCCAGTACTTCCTGATTTTGCTACTTTATCTCCACGATTGACCTTGTCACCTTTTATAACCAGTAATTTAGAATTATGTGCATATTTGGTAGTAATACCATATCCGTGGTCAATAATTACCAATCTTCCATATATAGCGTCATATCCTGCAAAAACAACAGTTCCTTTACCAGTAGCATATACGCTTGTTCCATAACTAGCTTTTAAGTCTACACCTCTGTGAAATTCAAAAGCTTTACGTCCAAAAGGATTTTTTCTCCAGCCATATGGACTTGTAACCCATGTATTCTTAACAGGTAACATTGAAGGATAAGCATCCCAATATGGTATTATCTCATCAACTTTATCATTAAGTTTATTATATGTATTAGTTTCACTGTCAATCAACTTCATTGTCTCTTGAAGTTTATTTATTAAATCTTCTGCTTTAGCTTGAAAATCTTCCTCTACCGATATTTCTTGCTTTGCCGTATCAGATTCATCTTCTTGGCTATTCATGGGTAATAAATCTAAAGATGCAGTTATATTAGTACTTCTTGATGCTGAAAATTCAGCTACCAAAGGTTCAGCAGAAGCTTTTCTCTCTATGGAACCTACAGGTTTGCTGTCAGTAGTTTTCTCAGTACCATTTAGCTTGGAATCAATATCCTGCTTTTGGTCCTCTAATTCTTTGAGCTTGTTTTGAATCTGCGTATATAGTTCTTGCAGATCATCCAACTTTGAAAACTTCTCAGCCTCTTCTGCTTCATATTCCTTGATTTTTGCATCTTTATCACTATTCTCGTATGTATTGGTTTGAAGATTGAGATTAGCAGTTGCCATTTTATTTTGCACATCAGCTACATCTGTCATTGTGACCAGCACCCATATTATTACAGCAATAACACAAGCTAGTAGAGGGAACCTAATCCATTTTGGTATTTTAATGGTCTTAGGACTTTTGGTAGGATCAGGTATTATAACAAAAGTTATATATTTGCGACTTTTGATTTTATGCTCTTTAACGTTATGCCTAGTCCCCCAATTCATTTTTTATCCCCACCTTTAACAGTATTTTGTTATTTTATGTATATAATTGGTTTATTTTCAATTTTAGCCAAATACATTATAACATATTTTTTAATATATTTGTAATATAAATTTAAAATTTTTGTATTATATTAAAATAAAAAACACTGTTCAATTACCACTTAGGTAATTTAGGGTGAGGACAATGTAATTTTCTTTTTATAGCTCGAACTAAAACAAAGCATCCACAATGCTTGCAGATGCCATTGATTAAGTCCGAGCAATTTTCACAATGTTGCAACCGCTCTTGATAAATTGTTTCATGGACTTTGATACTGTTATCTAGGGTATCTATATAACTTTGAATCTTTGGTAAAAGTTCAGCTTCATCCTCCTGAAATACCATACATCTTTTACATATATATTTCATGATTACTCTAGGGTAATCCTTACAATACTACATGGGGGTAAGGTCATTGTAAAACCATTCTCATTAAGTATTACATCATTAAAATCTTTCATTGCTACTACCTGAGGAGCATCAAAAGTATTGTGTGCATTCATTGCTTCTGTAATAATTTTTCCTTCAAGATTATTAGGAGTATAATCAATAAGTTCAGTATTGACCAATTTGGGGTTATGCAAATCTGTATTACATATGGTAATATACAATTTATTATTTTCATCTAATGATACTGATTCAACCAAATCTCTGACTTTATACTCTTCTGAAGTAATTTCAGATGTATTTATATAGCTCTCTACCAATGTATTATCTTGGTGGACTTTATACATATCAAAAACATGATAAGTAGGTGTTAGAATCATCTTTCTGCCTTCTGTCAAAATTATGGCTTGTAACACATTAACTAGTTGAGCAATATTCGCCATATGTACCCGATCTGAATGTTGGTTGAACAGGTTAAGATTAATACCAGCTATCATTGCGTCCCTCATTGTATTCTGCTGATACAGGAAACCAGGATTAGTCCCAGGTTCAACATCATACCAACTACCCCATTCATCAACCAATAGTGCCACATTTTTATCTGGATCATATTTATCCATAATAGCACTATGTTTTATTAACAACTCTTCCATATATAGAGTCTTATCCATGGTTCTATAATAATCTATTTCGCTAAAATCAGTAGCAGAACCTTTGTTTTCCCAAGGTCCTATTATTGTATAATAATGTAGAGCTAGCCCTTGCATATATTTACAAGCTCTTTCCATGAGGACTTCTGTCCAATTATAATCATCAGCTGAAGGTCCACAAGCAACCTTGAAAATCTTATTAGATGAATAATCTTTGACATAACTTGCATAACGTCTATATTCATCAGCATAATACTCAGCTCTCATGTTTCCTCCACATCCCCAGTTTTCATTACCCACTCCAAAATATTTAACTTTCCAAGGATTCTCTTTTCCATTAGATTTCCTAAGATCAGCCATTGGTGAAATACTGTCAGAAGTCATATACTCAACCCATTCAGACATCTCTTGGACTGTTCCACTCCCTAGATTACCACATATATAAGGCTCAGCACCAATCAGCTCACAAAATTCCAGAAACTCGTGAGTTCCGAAACTGTTATCTTCTACAACACCACCCCAATTGGTATTAATCATTTTTTTCCTTCTATCCACAGGACCAATTCCATCTTTCCAATGGTATTCATCTGCAAAACACCCTCCTGGCCATCTAAGTACAGGAATATTAATATTTTTTAATGCTTCAACAACATCATTCCTGCAACCATGTGTATTGGGTATATCCGATTCTTCACCAACCCATATGCCTCCATAAATACAACGACCCAAATGCTCAGAAAAATGCCCATAAATATGTTTACTTATTTGTGATTTCTTTTTACTTGCGTTAATAACGTATTTAACCATATTTAGCTCCTTCTCTAATATATTTTATATAATATTGCTTTGATAATAATAAATATAGTATAATTATATTGTAATAACCCATCTTGGTAAATGAACTAATGTTTCGTTTTCATTTGTCATTTTGTTTTATAGAGGTGATTAATATAGAATTAAAATTGAATGCAGTAGGATATGATTATAAACATGATAACAACTTCAGGATAGAAAGACCTTATGGATCAGGCGATTATTTATTTCTCTTTTTCAAAACAGCAATCACTATAGATATTGAGGGAGAAAATATTGATGAAAAACCCAATTCCTGTATTATTTTCACACCAGACCATTTCCAGAAATACTATAATGCTAAAAATGGATTTATCAATGATTGGTTTCATTTTACAGCTAATAATAATGTAGAATCTTTTTTAGAGAAATTAGATTTACCCACTAACACTATATTTTCTATATCCGATTTTAGCTTCATCAGATTCATAATCAAAAAGCTTGAGAGAGAATTCATAAGAAAAGATATCTTCTGGGAAGAAAATGTAAGTGCTCTATTAAATAACTTTTTCATAGAGTTGGCTAGAGAAAACAAATACCAGAATAACTATATAGAAGACCCTCATAATACTGCTTTATACGAAAAATTCAAGATTGCCAGAGAAGAAATCTTAACCAATCTTCAAGCTCCATGGACAATTGAAGAAATGGCTTCTCTTGTGGCTCTTAGCCGTTCCAGGTTTTCAATATTATATAAAGACTTCTTCAATCAAAGTCCAAAAGAAGAGCTAATAAGAGCACGTATAAACAGGGCAAAATATTTATTAGTAAGCTCCAACAGCCAAGTAAAAGATGTGGCACAGAAGGTAGGATATGACAATATGTATCACTTCAGCAAGCAGTTCAAACGTATAACCGGACATGCCCCAGGACGATACGGGGCACTGTATAAGGGAAATAATCAGTTTTAACTTTTAAAATAGACCATATTGATGTAAAATATAAATGAATCCTATCATATGTAAGATACCTAAATAATAATAATAAGGTGGTTAAAATGAATACTAAAGTTTTAAAAACATTAGAATATAATAAAATAATAGAACAGTTAATAAGTAAAACTTCATCCAGAATGGGAAAAGAACTATCATCTTCTTTAGTTCCATACTGTGACATTGATACTATAAGAAGCAAACAAAAAGAGACTTCTGAAGCAGCAACTATGATACTTAGAAGAGGTTCATTAGCATTGGGTGGACTTAAGGATATTCGTTCATCCATTAAAAGATTAGCTATAGGCGGTGATCTGTCACAAGTAGAACTATTGAATATTGGGGAAGTACTAAGAGTATCCAGACATGTAAAATCATATGCAAAATCAGCAAAAGATTCTAATACCGCTAATAATCTAGATACCATATATGGTTTATTTGATGCTATAGAAGTACTTAATCCATTATACAAGGAAATAACTAGATGTATTATTTCTGAAGAAGAAATATCCGATGACGCAAGCCATGAATTATATAATATAAGACGACAAATGAAGGTATCCAATGGTAAGATCAAAGAACACCTTAACAAAATCATTACATCCAGCACTTATAAAAACATGCTCCAAGATCCAATAATCACTTTACGTAATGATAGATATTGTGTTCCTGTAAAACAAGAATATCGTGGTAGTTTCAAAGGTATGATACATGACCAATCAGCTTCAGGTTCTACATTATTCATAGAACCTATGTCTGTTGTGGAACTGAATAATAAAATAAAAGAACTCTTCACAAAAGAGAAACAAGAGATAGAGAAAATATTGGCTATCCTTAGTTCCATGTGTTTTGAACACAAAGAAGAATTAGCTGGTAACATGAAAATATTGACAGAAATAGATTTCATCTTTGCAAAAGGTGAATTATCAATATCCTTAGGTGGTACAGAACCTATTTTCAACAATGACAAATATATAAATATCAAAAAAGGACGTCACCCATTACTTGATAAAAAGACTGTTGTTCCTATAGACATACATTTAGGCAGAGAGTTCACAACCCTCATGATTACAGGACCTAATACAGGTGGTAAAACTGTAACATTAAAAACAGTAGGGTTATTAACATTAATGGGACAGGCAGGTCTGCATATTCCTGCTTTTGATAAATCTGAGCTTGCTATTTTTGATGATCTATTCGCTGATATTGGAGACGAACAAAGCATTGAGCAATCCCTTAGTACCTTCTCATCCCATATGACCAACATAATTGACATCCTGCAGAATGCCACTGATAATTCATTAGTTCTATTTGATGAATTAGGAGCTGGTACAGACCCTACAGAAGGAGCCGCTTTAGCTATGGCTATCCTAGAAAATCTTCATAAGAAGCAAGTTCTTACCATAGCAACTACCCATTATAGCGAGTTAAAAGTATATGCTCTTTCTACAAAAGGTGTGGAAAATGCTTGTTGTGAATTTGATGTCAAGACATTAAGACCTACTTACAAATTACTTATAGGAATTCCTGGTAAAAGTAATGCTTTTGCCATATCCAAAAGATTAGGTTTAACCGATAATATAATAGAGGATGCAAAAGAATTATTAGAACATAAAGAAATAAGATTCGAAGACCTTATTACAGAACTTGAAATAAGCAAAAAAACTACAATAATGGAAAAAGAAAAAGCACTGAAATACAGCAAAGAAGCAGAAGAACTGAAAAACAAGGTTACGATGCAACGTGAGAAGATTCAGAAACAAAAAGATAAAATTCTTACTGAAGCAAGAGAAGAAGCATACAAAATACTAAACACTGCAAAAGATGATGCAGATAACATAATAAAAAGCATGAATAAGCTTCGTACCAACTCTGATAACTCAAAAGAAATGGAAATGCAGAGAAGTAAACTTCGTTCATCCATTTCTTCATTGGAAAAGAATTTATCAACAGGTATAAAGACCAAAAAAGCTAATACCAAATCCCCAAAAGACCTAAAAGCTGGAGATACGGTTTTTGTATCCACATTTAACCAAAAAGGAACTGTTTTAGAGCCTCCTAATGCCAAGGGAGATGTTCAGGTTCAATTAGGTATCATGAAGACAAAAGTCAACATTAAAAATCTAAGCTATGTTAAAAGTGCAGAAGTGAATTATAACAACAAAGCACCAAAAAATAAAAATAACATTTCATCCAAATCCATGTCAATATCTCCTGAATATGATGTGCGTGGAAGAAGTGTTGAAGAAGCATTAGGAGAATTGGATAAATTTCTTGATGATGCATATTTGTCTCACCTTCCACAAATAACTATTATACATGGAAAAGGAACCGGTACTCTTAGAGCAGCTATCCATACATTCCTTAGAAAAGTTAAGTATGTGAAATCATTTAGAATCGGTAAATACGGTGAAGGTGAATCTGGTGTAACAATAGTTGAATTCAAATAAGGAGGTAGATAGTATGGAATCAAAACAAAAAGTACTCATAGTTGATGATGATCCTAACATAACGGAGTTAATATCTCTGTACCTTAACAAAGAAGGTTATTTAACTAAATTCGTTCATAACGGCAATAATGCAGTAAAGGCTTTTCAGACATTTGCTCCTAATTTAGTAATATTGGATTTAATGCTTCCAGGAATGGATGGTTATGATATATGTAAAGAAATAAGGAAAATAAGCAATATCCCTATAATCATGTTAACTGCCAAAGGAGAAACTTTTGATAAGATCTTAGGTCTAGAATTAGGTGCAGACGATTATATGGTAAAACCTTTTGATACAAAAGAACTAACAGCTAGAGTAAAAGCAGTCCTTCGTAGATATCAACCCTGGGATGATAAGAATAAACAAGTGGTGGTGCCTAATCTGACAATCAATCTATCTAATTATACAGTTATTTATTTTGATAAGAAAATTGAGATGCCGCCAAAAGAACTTGAACTTCTATATTTCCTAGCTTCCAATTCTAATCAAGTATTCACTAGAGAACAACTATTAGATAGAATTTGGGGTTATGAATACATTGGAGACACAAGAACTGTTGATGTACATGTAAAAAGGATAAGGGAAAAAATAAAAGAAACAGATTATTGGGGTATCAAAACTGTTTGGGGTATAGGATATAAATTTGAGGTGAAATAATGTTCAAATCATTTGTTAATAAATTCTTCTTCATATATGCAATATTGACACTAATCATATTTATGATATTAACAACTTTAATAACTAACATTATTGAATCTTTTTTTATCAACGACCAAAAGAAGAATATGATAAATGTTGGAGAAGCTATAAGCGAAGAATATTTGGCTGCATACTATGACCAGACCAAGATGGCAGCACTAAATTTTGAATATCAGATTGTAATCATGAGCAATAATATCGGTTCAAGAATCTGGATATTATCCAATGATGGTACAGTTCAGATAGATTCAGAAAAAGGTGTTAATTCATTTGAAAAGCTGGTTATAGATAATCCTAGTATTGATAAGGCAAAAAAAGGTGAAATTGTTACGTTAAAAGGAGATTTCTATGGTTTATCCTCTACTCCTCTTATAACTGTAATTGTTCCCATAAAGATGAATAATGATGTTAAAGGAATAATAGTAATGCATTCACCCTACCCTGCTGTCAAGAAAACAGCTAATTATTTCTTTAACCTTACTATTATATGTTTACTATTTTCATTAGTATTTTCCATCATGTTGATGTATCTGTTCTCAAGAAGGATTACTAAAACATTCCAACAGATGAACAAAACCGCAAGGTCCATAGCTAATGGAAATTTTGAGAGTAGAATCGTAATAAATACCAATGACGATATAGGCGAACTTGCTACTAACCTGAATTTTATGGCTGCTGAATTAGGGAAATTGGAAGAAATGCGTAGAAGCTTCATAGCTAACATCTCCCATGATTTCCGTTCACCATTAACATCTATAAAAGGTTTTGTACAAGCTATATTAGATGGTACCATACCTCATGAAAATCAAGACAGATATCTTAATATAGTCTTAGATGAGACTAATAGACTTAGTAACTTGACTAATGAGATTCTATTACTCACAAATCTAGAAAATAATGGAGTACAGCTTAATTACACTGAGTTTGATATACATCTTGTAATTAGAGAAGTATTAATCAAATTTGAAGGTAAGATAAGAGAGAAAAAAATGCACATTACTCTGTTGATTGATGAAAAACAGATCATAGTATCTGCTGATAAAGATAAAATCGAAAGAGTCATATACAACCTTATTGATAATGCAGTAAAATTCTGTAATAAAGGTGATAGAATAACCATTGAAACAACAAAGTTCAAAGATAAAGTAAATATATCTATAAAAGATAACGGTCCAGGTATCAAAGAAGATGAAATCAAATATATATTCAATAGGTTCCATAAAGCTGACCGGTCACGTGGTGAAGATAAAAAAGGTACTGGTCTTGGATTATCCATTGTAAAAGAGATAATTACAGCTCATGGAGAAACAATAAATGTTAATAGTAAAATAAATGTAGGAACTGAATTCGTCTTTACATTGACTATAACGAAAACTAAATAATAATTAAAAAACACCCATTTATAAATTAACTTAGAAGTTTATAAATGGGTGGCTTATTATTAATTAGTAATTTCTTTCAACTTATCATATAACAATTCAAATTGCTTAGTTGAGCAAAGAAAATATATATCATCTTCTATCTCATGTAAATAAGACAGCTCATCATATTTAGTATAAACAATAGTTTCTCTGGTATCATCCTTGAAAGTATAGAAAATCTTTACTTCATCTTTTATGATATCTTTATCCTGCTGATTTATTTCTGCATCCCCTGATATACCAATAACCAATTGATATAACTCTCTAAAAACTTCATCCTCCAATTTCTTATCCTCATAGTAAAATGTTTGTTTTAATTGCTCTTCACCCTTTTCATCTTTTTTATAAGCATTATCAATGTTAAAAGTATAAATGGAATCATTAATACCTATCTCCATTTTTTTGATATTTTTAATATTGACCATACGTATATTTTTATCAACTAAATCAAAAGGAGTAATGTTTGATATGTATTCTGCAAAATCTTTTCTCATACCGTAAACACTATCAGAATCTGCATATTTAAAATATATATAATCATCAAATGTATCCCCAAAAAGAATATCTACTGCTTTTGATATATCCAATTCCTGATTTTCTGATTGGAGCTTAAGTCTAAGAACTGGGTCATCTAATCCATATACTGACAGATCTGACGGCTTATCATCAATATATTTCTCTACTGAGAATATTGGTATACTTTTAATAATTTCATCAAATACCTTATAGTTTATTTCCTTAGGTACATTATAAGGTTTAGTCAAGCTGAATAATCCAATACCCTTCTTATCATCTGAATCATTCTTATAAGAAATTTCTATAGGTTCATTACCTTTTGATTCAATATATAAATATCTAATTAACTGTTTATCTATATTAGGTAATGTAGGATCTCTAAAATCTTCAATATCCAACATAAAATAATCTCCATAATTAGCGTCAAGAAGATATACATTATCATCTTCATTCAATCTAATAAAATAGCTTGTTCCATCCATGGTTTTGTTACCTAGATGTATAATAACAGGCTTTTGTTTTTCTATTATACCTGTAATACTAACATTAGACTTATGTAAACCATATTTAGCCAAATCCTCAGCATCCTTTTCAACTAATCTATTAACTGTTAAATTAGCAAATATGTTGAAACTATTTTTTAACCTGTTGATATTAAGCTTAACATTGGGTAACCCCTCAATAGTAGGTGTTTCACCATTAACTAAAATAATATTTTTATCTTCTTTTTTTAGTATCAATCTATCTATTCCACTGATTTCGTAATTATGCAATACAATGTTTTCATTTTCAGAGAAACTATCTACTTCAACCTGCTTGGTTTGTTTATTAGAAATAGAATAATACAGACCTATAACAATAACTAGACCAATAACCATAAGGAGTATTCTTTTGCCTCTACTCATAGATGTCTCCTCCTTAACCACACTATTGTACCGAATCCAATAATTAACAAGGGAAGTATAACAACAAATATTGTTCCTAATATAACCACTTGTCTACCTGATAATAATATTTTATAAGAATCTACTGCTTTAGGTCTTATATAAGTAATATCTCCTTTTCCTGACATCCAGCTGAATGTGTTCATAACAAAATCTATGTTACCCAAAGAATTCAATGGTACCATATTGGGTTCTAGAATAAAAGAAGAACCAATAACCAATAATTTAGTCTCTACAGCTTTAAGTCCTTCATAATAAACTTCATAACTGCTCATGGCTAGATTAAGGGGACCAGCTATATCAACTGATTCTTTTTCATAGGTTTTTGCATCAAGATTAGTTTTCAAGTACCCTTTATCTGAAGTAACAAACAATGGTGTTACTTGTGTATCCTTAGACTTGAACTCTGATTCTTTGAAACTCATGGATAAAGGAAAAAGAACTGGTATTTTATCATCGATCAATGAGTTTGTTATATCATGCTTAGCAACATAAGGCATAAGAAAATTAGGGTGTCCCGGGTATATCATTGATTGATCTCCTTCAAAAGCCACTCCTTTTTGAACTTCTATTCCATATCTAGCTAGTATTTTCTCAAAATTAGGTAGCTCAGGGATTGAAAAGTTCAACATGAAAACTGCTTTACCACCCTTACCAAAGTACTCCTTCAATCTCTTTACTTCATCTTCTATCATATCAAACTGAGGTGACATAAAAAGCAGTATATCAGTATCAGGGTTAAGATTGGATTCTAATATGCTTATATCTTTAACTTGATAATTCTCTTTAACTAATCTCTCTTTTAACACTTGAGGAATTTTCATTTCATCATGTCCATTTACCACACATACTACAGGCTCAACTTCACTTGTTACATATACAATACCATTGGTTACTTTTTCTTCAATATCATAGGACTGGATTACAGGCTGTCGAGAGTTATCATATGTAACATTATATAGCTCATAGACATCTATCACTTTAAACTTGCCTTCACATTCTATGATGATACTACCCATGTTTATGGTTTCATCTTTTTTCTTATATTTCTCAGCAAACATCGGGTATAACACAGGGTCTTTATATGTGACTGACACATTATCAGATCCAGTATCATATTTTTCAAGAATCTCCTTGAACATTATATTTTCTTTACCTGTTTCTTCTAATACATAGATATTTACCTTATTGGATATACCAGTAATTATATTATTAGTCTTATCAGATAGAGAGTAAAAATCGCTTTTAGTCAAGTCAAATTTCAAATCCAGTTTCCCAATAAATAAATTAGATATGATTATAATTGCGATTAATAATGTTGTAATAGCTATAGAATAACCACCATATTTTACATGTTTTGTGTTGAAATTAAGTTTTTGTGATTTCAATTTAACTCCACCTTCTTTTCTCTATAACTTGTACTGATAAAAAAACAAACATGATACTGATACTTATATAGTAAATAATAGACCCCAAATCCAAAATACCCATAGTAAAGGTTTTAAATCGAGCTAATAAGGAAAAATATCCAAAGAAATTAATCATGAAATCATCATAAAAAATAGGATTAACTATGTATATCATGACAATGATTGCAATTCCTATAGCAGTGATTGTAATAGTTATAACAATATTCTTCACAATAAAATATACTAGTAAGGTTATAATTATCACTAGGAGACTTGCAAATAATATAGAGCTTAATCTATCTTTCGGCAAAGTTAAAATGATTGTATCAGAGAATAGGATAGCCAAAAATACTATATAAGTAACAACAGCTGCAATCATTTGACTGCTGGATAGGGCTGAAATAAATAGACCCATTGCAATAAGAGAACATCCTAACAACATAAAACCTATATAAGAACCTATGATTTTTGGTATAGGAATCTCTCCGAATATAGATAGAATCAACGGTTGAATCATAGTTAATATTATGGTTAACAAAAACAAACCTGATGCAGCTAAATACTTGCCCAATATGAAATCAGTAATATTTATTGGTGAAGTTATAATCAGCTGGTCTGTTTTTTTATTTTTTTCCTCTGCTAATAATTTCATTGTAATAAGTGGTGTTCCAAAAAACAGAACAAACATTATAGTTAGTTGACTGCCAACTACTTGGCTGTAATCACTATTTTGATAGAATAGATTTACTGTAAATAAAATACCAAATACAACGAAGACGAAACCCATAAACACATATCCTATAGGGGATTTAAAATAATGTTTGAATTCTTTTCCTAATATAGCTATCATGTAATATCCTCCTATCCTTCTGTAACTTTCAAGAAAATATCTTCCATAGTCAAATCAATCGGTTTTAAAATAAGTAATGGATAATTGCTGTTTTTACACATATTAAAAATATTCAATCGAATATCATTATTCTCTTTTACATAGATCAAATAGTCAGATGTATTTTTTTCAAATTGACCTAAACACAATACTTCCTTCACACCAGGTATCTTCATAATATCACTTATGATATTTTCTTTATTAGTTGCAGGTACATTGAGTCTTATTGATATTCTATTACTTTCACTTAAAGTTCTAGTTAGATTTTCTACTGTATCACTGGTAAGTATCCTGCCTTTATTAATGATAAGTACTCTATCGCATACCACATTGACTTCTGATAATATATGAGTACTTAATATTACTGTTCTTTGTTTACTTAGGTCTTTTATCAATGTTCTAATTTCTATAATCTGTTTCGGGTCAAGTCCTACGGTAGGCTCATCCAAGATTAGAACATCTGGGTCTCCAATCAATGCTTGACTTAATCCAACTCTTTGCTTATAACCTTTAGATAAGTTATTAATCAATCTTTCTGTTACATGTTTTATTTTTGTTAGTTCTGTAACTCTATTTATTTCTTGTTTTATTTTATCTTTATTTATTTTTTTCAACTTACAAACGAAAGTCAGATATTCCTTTACGGTCATATCCATATATAGAGGTGGTATTTCGGGTAGATATCCAATCTTTTTCTTGAATTCTATAGGATTTTCAAGAATGTCTATATCATCTAATTTTACGGTTCCTTCTGTACTAGATAGAAATCCTGTAATAATATTCATTGTTGTTGATTTTCCTGCGCCATTAGGACCTAGGAAACCTACGATTTCACCTTTGTTGATTTTGAAGCTTATATTATCTAGTGCTTTATGACTTCCATAGGTTTTTGTTAGATTTAAAACTTCTATCATATTACATACCTCCATAATTTGTACGAGACATAGTTAGATATTATAACACATTCCTATAGCTTTAGAAATGTAACATAATTTTATATTTCAGGTAAGTCAGAAAAAGTGTTTTGTTCTGACTTGGCTTTTGCAAAATAGTATATGTATATGTTACGCCAGCTACTTGCTCGTCCTGAGCTCAACGAATAATAATGGACATCGAGTCCATTATTATTCCTGACAGTCCAGTAGGGCTGTCAGATTAAAAGCTGGGTTCGGCGTCCTGCCTCACTACTTCACATATACATATACTATTTTGCATGGAATAACCGTCAATATTATCTCAAAACACTTTTTCTTCCAAATTACATACCTATTGGCTATTTCATATCTTAAATAGAACATCTAAACAATTAATCTAAAAAATATAAATAACAATACGATTAAAGCAAGGCAATAAGTTCCAATTAGATAAAAGGTTGATGAATTATGTTAACCATCAACCTTTTATATAGTTTAATTTGGACTATCTACCGTTTGCTTTTAACCATTCGTCTATTTGTTTTTGTTTTTCGGCGATGATTTTTTCGGCTCCGGCTTTATCGAGTTCTTTTAAGAATTTTGGTAATACTTCGTCAGGGTCTACAGTTCCTGAACCTAAGGCTGAAAGATATTTGTCTAATACTGTATTACAGTTAGCTATTTCAGTCTTGACTGGTTCTGAGTTAAATACAAAACCTATAACTGGTGAAGCTTGTGCAGTTTTGTCGTATTCATATACAATACCTAATGATTTTTCTCTCATTTCAACGTCTGCATTTTGATCCCACCAATATCTACCGTAGGATTGACCCATTTGCCATTCGTTGTAATTGAATTTATAAGGAGCATCGTCTAATACTTTTATTTGCTTGTCACTTATGCGTTCATAGTCTACATGCTCTTCTCCCCAAGTAAGAGTATTGAATAAGAAATCATCTGTATTTACAAGTTCAATATACTTCATGGCTCTTTCAGGATTTTTGGAATTAGCTCCAATAGTAATTACTGTTGCAGATGGTGCAGATGCACTGATGAAAGGTTCAGTAAATCTTCTTGTATAAGATTTCTTGTCTGGTGACATAGACATCATTGTGAAAGTTGATAATTCAGGCATATCAACCATATCAGGTATAGCATTAGCATATATTGCTGCTACCCTATTGGCTTTTCTATCAGCACTTATATCTTTTTGAGTTGCTGCATCTTTTTTGATATAACCTTTTTGGTACCAATCTCTGAATACTTTTAGATATTCTTTGTATTCATCTGTCTTGTATTGATTGATAACATTTACTTTATCTTCGCCAACTTTTACCCAACCAACTAGTTTAGTATCTCCAACTGCATCCATTCCATATATAGTTGGAAGTCCAGCAAAGTTATCAACGTCCCTAGCGTATTCCATTCCTACCATATCTGGATATTTTTCTTTAACTTTTGCAAGGTAAGGAGTGATATCTTCCCATTTCTTAATAGCTTTCCAGTCGAAACCAAATTCATCAACTAGGTCTTGTCTAAGTTGGATACCTCTGGCATTAGCCATACCCCAAACTTGATAGTTGACTACACCATAGATGTTACCATTTACTTTTACACCATCCCAGATTTGGTCTGGAACTCTTGACTTGGATACTGGTGCATATTTATCCAGTAAATCATCAAGTGGTAGAAAAGCTCCACTAGCAGCATTTTGGAAATAATTCATTTCACCCCAGCTACCACAGAAAGCCATATCAAATGGTTCTCCAGATGATATCATTAGATTAAGCTTTTGAGCATATTGGCTCCAGTCTAATAGCTTGTACTCAACTTCAGCATTAATCTTTTCTTTGATAGTTTTATTAGCTAGGTCATTAATACGTTTCAAGTCTTCTACTGGAGAATTTGCAAAGTAATAAGTTAATTTTACAAAATCAAGTTCTCCTTCTGACTCTGTTGAATCTCCTTTAGCATTGTCATTATCAGTTCCTGGTTCTTCAACGTTTGTTGCAGGTTGTTTTTCCTTCTCTGAACATCCTGTCAGCAATAAAGAAAAAGTCAACATCATTGCTAAAGTACACATAAAAAATTTTTTTAACATGGTCTTACCCCCTAAATTGTAATATTTATTTTATCTGGAAATTTCCAGAATAAAATCATTCTAGGATTTTACTGAACCTAATGTCAAACCTTTTATAAAATATTTTTGTAAGAATGGATATAAAATTATAATTGGTCCTATTGCCATAATACAAGTTGCCATCATTGCAGTATCGTTTGGTAGATTAGTGAATATCTCTTCTTGCCCACGGAATTTTTCTATATTACCTATTAGATAACTAATATTAGTCATGATAGATCGTAATAGGAATTGCAGATTATATAAGTTAGGGTTTTCTATGTATAATAATGGTGTAAACCAGTCATTCCATAAGAAAACAGCTATGAATAATCCAATAGTCGCAAGTGATGGTAATGATATTGGTAATACTATCTTCAAGAAAGTCCTGAATTCACCTGAACCATCTATTCTTGCTGATTCAATGATGGAATTAGGTATAGCCCTAAAGAAGTTTCTCATTATCAGTACATGGATTGCATTGGTCAAATAAGGTAATATAAATACTCCTATATGGTTTTGTAAATGTAGATATCTAGATATCAGTATATAAGTTGGAACTAAACCTCCTGAGAATAGTAATGTAAAAAATACTAAAAAGGATATTACTTTTCTATATTTCAATTCCTGTCTGGATAATGTATAAGAGAACATTGCTGTTATGAAAACATGACAGACAGTACCTATGGCTGTTACAAATATAGTTACCATATAAGCTTTTATCAATGTCTTAGAGCCTGTTAATATATATTTATAGGCATTAAAAGTAAATTCTTGTGGAAAAAAGCTGTATCCATTTGTTATGATTGCATGTTCACTTGAGAAGGATACTGATAAAACCAGAATCAGCGGCATTATGCAAAATAATCCTACTAAAATAAATATGATATTAATAATAATCTGTGGAAGAGTTATTTTCTTCTTTTTCTTTTTTCTACTCATTTTTCATCCTCCTATCTATAAGTATTTTCAATTAGAATAGAGCACTATCCTTGTCGTATTTTCTAACCAGGTAATTACTGAATGTAACTAGAATCAAGCCGACCAATGATTGATAAAGTCCTACTGCGGCTGCCATTCCAGGCTCATTCATTCCACGTAGAGCTCTTAGAACATAAGTATCAATAACATCAGTTGTCTCTAATAAGAACCCAGTCTCGTTAGGCAAAGTAAAGAACATACTCCAATCTCCAAGTCCTCCATAGAATATTTTTCCTGCTTGTAAGAGGAATAATGTAATAACGATAGGCATGAGTAAAGGAATAGTAATATAACGTACTTGTTTTATTTTACTGGCTCCATCTATTTTCGCTGCCTCATAATATTCAGTTGAAATACCTGTAATACCTGCTACGAAGATTACAGAGTAATAACCCACCACTTTCCACAAATAAGCTATTGGGAATATCCATCTCCAATAAGATGCTTCCCAGTACCAGTTAACAGGCTCTATTCCAAATGTCTGTAATATTTTATTTAAGATACCTGAATCCATGTTTAAAAATGCAGTCAGTACATATTGCATAACTATCCATGACATGAAATATGGAATAAGCATGATACTTTTATAAGTTTTAGTTAAAATCTTGCTGCCTGTTTCAAAAAATAATATTGCGAATAAAACAGATAATCCCAAACCGGTTACTATAAAAATCACATTATAGAATATAGTATTGAAAGTTACAGTTGCCATAGCATCGGATTTGAAGAAAAACTCGAAGTTCTTGAGCCCAATCCATTTACTCCCAAACAATCCTTTTACTGGATCAAAATCCTGAAAAGCTATCACTACACCTATCATAGGTAGATAATGAAAAATAAAAAAGAATAGTAACCCAGGAAGCATCATTAGATATAGTGTCCTCTTTTTTGATATTTCTTTTGTAAAAGGTAATCCTTTATCTTTTGTTATCAATTGGTTTTTTTTATTATTAGACTTCCCCTTAAATAAATTGCATCTCATAAAAAACTCCTTTCTATCTTGGTGAATGTAAAGATATATGTAGATATGATGTAAACCAATAGCACTAAATGATTTGTTTGACAAAAATGTTATCATGTAATTCCCCAGCCCACAACAACGAAAAATCAACTTATCTCTAATTTTTAAAAATACAATCTCTAATTCTTTTATAATCAATAAATATAAGCCTCTGCAATAGATGTATTGTGGTTTTTTATGGATTATAAAAATTCTGTATCAACTTTTATGAAGTATTAATATAATGATAGTAAGTATAACAAAAAGGTATGGAAAGATGGCTTATTCAGCTAGAGAATTACTTGCAAGAATAATCAAATGTGAAGCTGGTGGAGAAGGCGAAATAGGAATGAAAGCAGTTGCCACAGTAGTAATGAATAGAGTTCATGCGGCTGAAGGAGAGTATCAAAGGGTTAATCAAGGAGATTTGCGTAAAGTTATATTTCAACCAGGTCAATTTGATTGTGTAAGATCAGTATTGGGCGGTGTAGCTAATCCTCAAACTATCTGGGCTAGTCCTCCTGAGCAGATTCATTATGATATAGCAGATTGGGCTTTAGCAGGTAATAAACTGTATAATATAGGTAGTACCTTATGGTATATGAATCCTTTTGACCCACAATGTCCTCCTTACTTCCCTTATAATGAAACTGGAATATATAATTCAAGAATAAGAAAACATTGCTTCTTTGATCCCACAGATTTATATAAGGATACTTAAAACATTAAGATTATAGATTTAGAAACATAAGATAATAAATAACAGATATCAATATCCCATAAAATAATTAACTAATAAAAGGAGTTATTTATGAATAGAAATAATGAGCAGTATATGCCAACAACCTATGGTTCACCCCTAAGACAAAAAAGAGGATATCCATATCCTAAACAAATGACATCAAGACAAACAACTCTAAGGACTAATAACTTCACAACAGAAACTAACAATGATGACAATAATGTTGACACTACTCCAAGACCATTACCTCCAGTTATCACTAATCCTGCATATCTTCAAGGATATCTTAGAACTAAAATAGGTAAATTCATGAAAGTAAATTTCCTACTGGGTACAGGTACATTCATTGATAAAGATGGTATTCTAAAAGAAGTCGGTGTAGATCATATAGTTTTAAGAGATATTAAAACTGGAGAAGACGTAATAGGAGATCTATACTCAATTAAATTTGTTGAAATACCAGACTAATATATAGATATTTTATATTCCCCCCAAAAACATAATACAATGTTTATTTTAAACTCCAATCTGCTAATACAGATAGGAGCTTTCTTTATGGTTATTTTTAAGTAAACTTAACCCTTTTCCCTAAAATGGGCTCTCTAATTATTGTACATTTCTTCTAAAATGAAACATATGTATTAACGCAAACAAGTTTCTATGCTATAATTCTATAGATTCTTACATAATAAAAAATATAAAGACTACATAAAAAATAAGGTGATTATTATGAACATCCCTATGTTTATTAAAAACAAAAGCATTTACAAAAAACTTCTATTTTCATTCACAATTACAATAACGATATTGATTATAATAATGTCTTCATTCTTATATAATTTCTATGCAAAATCTTCATATAAAAAAATGGATGATTTTAACTCAAAGATATTATCACAAATAAGTTATAGTGCCACTTACATGGATAATCTAGCCAAAAACTACTGTGGAGCTATTTTCTTGGATAATGGAGTCATTCCTCTTCTATATAGAGATACCATCGATTACTATTCAATGGGTAATAGTTTACGTACCTTAGAAAAGCAGACAGTCGCTAATACATATATTAACTCGATATATATTTACAATAATTCCCTTAACTTGTATATGTCAACGCAGACAAACGGATTCTACAGTACAGAAGACTTTTATGACCAAGAAGCAAATACTCTACTCAATAGCATTAAAGAGAAGAATATAAAACTTATACCTATACCAAGAAAAATACCTGTATCAGAATTGACTTCTGGAATTTATGACTACCATTATGTTTATTCATACTTGATCTATAATACACCAACTAAAAGTTCTACCTTAGATGGTGCAATCATGTTAAACATCAACGCTGATTATCTAACTGAGACAATAGTTTCTTTGGAATCACAAACACATGATTATGACAGTGACATATTTGTAATCAATGAGGATGGTATAATCGTCAACCACAGTTCACCAGAAATGTTCTTGGAAGATGCTTCTGATAAAAAATATATCAAGAAGATTTTGGATTCCAAAAAAGATACAGGGGTATTTACTGAAACAATCGACAATAAAAAATACGTAGTAACCTATGTATCCTCTGATATGCTCAAATGGAAATTTGTAAGTTTGACACCATATAGATTTGTTGTATCTACCATAGAAGAAGTTAAATGGACAACCCTGATTTTCTGTCTTATTGTATTATTATTAGGGCTTATTTTTTCTATCATTATGTCTAGGTCAATATATTCTCCTATTAATATACTGATTAACAATATTGAAAAGAAAACCAAACTAAATAAAAATAATGATATAGCAAATGAAGTAAAATTCCTCAATACGGTTTTTAACCAGATTATGAGTAAAACAAAAGAATTGGAGAGAAAAAATAAACATAACATAAAATCCCAGAAAAACAAATTATTGAAAGACTTGACTACATCAGAATTCAATTACTCAGATAAATTACTGAATAGATTAAAAGAACTTAATATAAACCTTGATTTCAATAAACCATTATTCCCAGTTCTATTAAAGATAGATAATTATACCGATTTTATGGAACAGTATAATGCCCAAGATAGGACTTTATATAAATTTGCTATAATAAATATAATAGACGAAACCATACCTAAAGATTATAATTTTGAAGTTATAGATATGGAAAACAATTATATATGCATATTATTGAATATCTCAACTTCTCCTATTATGGAGGATGAATTATATGCCAAAATAGAAAAAGTAGCATTGAATATGCAAAATAATATTAAGACCTATTTGAATATATCCTTAACAGCAACTTTAGGATACCTAATTGATAAACCAAACCTGATACCTACTGTATTAAATGATACTAAACTGTTATCCATGTATAGAATACTGTATGGGCATGGTAGTATTATAACTCCAGTAATATTGAATGACATAAATACTGATGATTTTGCCTTTCCAAGTAATCAGGAGAAAATGCTTTTGGATTCATTGAAGCTATGCAACCTTGAAAAAGCAAAAAAAGCTTATTTAAAAATCATGTCAGTTATATCTAATTATTCTTATAACAATATAATGACATGTATAATGTATATGGTATTTACTATTTATACCAATGTAAACAACGATAAAAAATCAAATGCAATAAAACTTACAACAGCCTTTGAAGAATTTCTTAATAAAATAGGTACCTTTGAATCCTTGGACGAAATCAACGAAGTATTTTTCAAGTTGTTTGAAGAGATTATAAATACACTTAATAAATCTCAGTCCTCCAATAATAGAACTGAATCTATTGTCAAAAATGTTATTACAATTATTGAGGATAGTTTTTCAGATAAAACACTTTGTTTAAATATTATCGCAGATTCTTTATCAATGTCCTCAGTTTATCTAGGAAAATTATTCAAGGAAGCTGTAGGTAAATCTATAGCTGAATATATCTTAGATACAAGAATGAATAACGTTAAAAATTTGCTGGATACAACTAATCTATCCACGAAGGTTATTCTAGAGAAATCAGGTTTTGAACAATCTAACTACTTTTATACACTTTTCAAGAAATACTATGGTGTCACTTTAAGTAATTACCGTTTGATGGTATGTGAAAACCAACTTAATACCGCAGATAAGAACTAATATAATAGTACTAGCCATTATCCATATATAAATTAACAACATATCTCTAAATTATAAGTAACCTTATTGTATGTGAATAAATGCTATGTTAGCATTAGCGTATAATTTTTTAATGTATAGAAGGAGGTTATACATATGGATAAACCAATTAATGTATGTCTTTTAGGTGCTGGAAGCAGAGGTTATTTTGCATTTGGTAATTATGCTCATTCCCACCCAGAAAACCTGAAAGTAATAGCTGTTGCAGAACCTGATAAAAGTAAGATGGAAAGATTTTTAAAAGTACATGATGTAGATAATGAAATGACTTTCACCAGTTGGGATGAGTTATTGGACCAACCAAGGATATGTGATTATTTAATTAATGCAACAATGGATGATATGCACTATGAGTCCACCCTAAAAGCCTTAGATAAAGGTTATAACATAATGCTGGAAAAACCAATGGCAGTACATCCAAAAGATTGTGTAGAAATAGTTGATAAGGCTGTAGAATTAAATAAGACAATAGATATTTGCCATGTATTAAGATATTCTCCATTCTTCTCCAAGATAAAAGAAATCATAGAATCAGGAGAAATAGGTCAATTAATCACAATAGAGTTAAAAGAAAACGTTGGGTATTTTCATTATGCTCATTCCTATATTCGTGGTAATTGGAGAAATACAGCTACGTCAAGTCCAATGATATTATCAAAATCATGCCATGATCTAGATTTACTGGTTTGGTTAGCTGGGGAAAAATCCAAGAAAGTATCTTCTTTTGGTAGTCTTCTATATTTTAATGAAGAACATATGCCAAAAAATGCTTCTAAAAGATGTTTAGACGGTTGTCCTCATGTGGATACATGTCCATATTCAGTTCAAAGAATATACTTTGGTGACAGCTGGACTAAGATGTACGTTACTGCTGAAGATTCACAAGAAGCTTTGGTAGAAGCCTTAAAAGAAGGTCCATATGGCAGATGTGTATATCAATGTGATAATGATGTAGTAGATCATCAAGTAGTTAATATTGAATTTGAAAGTGGTGTAACAGCAACATTTACTATGTGTGGTCCAACAGCAGAATGTGATAGATACATTAATGTTTATGGTACCAATGGTGAGATTAACGGTAACCTGAATAGCGGTAATGTAATTTATAAAAATTATCTAAATGGACCATGTGAACATCCAGATGAAAAAATAATTGATGTTAGTGTAAGTGGCGATCCTCATGGTGGTGGAGATTTCCGTATGATGGATGATTTTGTTGGTAGAGCAAGAGGAACACTTGAGAAAATGATTACCTCTGCAGAAATGTCCCTAGAAAGTCATATAATCGGTTTCGCTGCGGAGAAATCAAGATTAGAGGACAAAGTAGTTATCATGAAAGATTACTACGATGAATTAAGAAGAGACTAAATCTGACATTAATATTAGACTTCAATGAATAGAGAGCCGATATTTGTATAAACATATATATTATCTTGAAATTAATGTTATAATTAGAATATAAATTAACCATAATTTATTACACAATTGCAAATTATTGTTCCCTAATTATATTTAAAATTTTATTAATATGGAGGTTTATGGATGTTAGCCAAAAGAAAATTATTTTTATATATCGCAACAAGTTTAGATGGTTATATAGCAACAGAAGATGACTCCTTGGAATGGTTATTTAAAACGGAAGGCGAAGGAGATAATGGATATTCTGAATTCTATAACACAGTTGATACTATTCTAATTGGAAGAAGAACCTATGATTGGATTATTGAAAAAGAAAAAGGTAATTTTCCTTACAAGAATAAAGAGTGTTACATATTTTCTAGATCAAAAAGCGGTAAGAATGAAAATGTAGAATTTATAAATCAAGATGTAGTGGAATTTACAAATAAAATCAAAAGACTGGATGGAGGAAACATATGGCTTGTTGGTGGTGGCAACCTATTACACTCTTTTATTAAAGAGAGGTTAGTTGACGAGTTTATTATTACTATAGCACCTACACTATTAGGTCATGGAATACCGTTATTCAAGAAAAATAATTTTGAATTGGAACTGAAATTAAAGAATATAAGAAAATTAAATCAATTTGTTGAACTCCATTATGAGGTAAAATAATTTTTATTTAGTTCAAAATATTTTTTAGAGGTTAATTTAAGGGAAGCCAAGATGGCGTCCCTTAAAAATTATATATTTTCAACACTTAAATACCCCGAAACATCCCTGGTGTTGTTCCAGTGTATTTCTTGAATTGTCTTATAAAATGAAATACATTTTTGTAGCCAGACATTTCAGCAACTTCATAAATGGTTAGAGAACTATTTTCTAAAAGATATTTCCCTCTATTGATACGAGCAGTTATCAAATCTTCATTAGGTGAGACTCCAAAAAAGGTTTTATACAATACCGAAAACCTTGACCTGCTAAGACTTAATATCTTAGCCATTTTTTCAACATTCCACTCTTCACTGCAATTACTATAAAGATGTAACCTAAAAAGATTGAATTCTTCTCTTATTTCAATCATGCCGCTGGATAAATCTCTTGTTTTGCTGCGTTCTTCACGAGATAGTTTAACAAAAAGATTAGTTAGCAGAGCTGAAACATTTTCCTCCCATCGAAAAGGCTTATTAATAAAATCAAGCTCTATTTCATTTATGATTGGAGTAATATAATTAGTTCTGGACGGATAAAATACTCTATTATATTCAAAACCGAATTCATCAAATCTTGAACTATATTCTGGCTCAAAATGAATCCAATTATGGACTAAATCACATTCAATAGATTCAAAATAATGTTTTGTACCTGGAGTGAATAAAATGCAGGCACCAGGCTTGATTTTTATAATTTCCTTTTGTTGATATATATTAACAGGTGTCTTGAAATGTAAAAATAAATAATCGTCAGTTCCTTGTGGACGGTCTACTATAAAACCTTTTTTCTCTTTACCATCATATTTTAATCTTTCAATCCTATATTTCATATTATCACCCTTTTCATTCTACACAAAAACAAAACAATAAGTCAATACAAAACACCAAATTATCATTGAATACTTTATTAATCCATATATAATATAAAACAAAATAACAATTAAGGTGGTAGATAAATATGAATCCTTTACGTCAAGAATATCCTCGTCCACAAATGGTAAGGAAACATTGGCAGAATCTTAATGGTACTTGGGATTTTGAATATGATTTCTCTAAATCAGGTAAAGAAAGAAATCTTCAAAAAGAACCTAATTTCCCTCACAAAATTCAAGTACCCTTTTGCCCTGAGAGTGAATTATCAGGAATCAACAACAAAGATTTCCTGAATGCTGTATGGTATCGTAAAACATTTACTATTCCATCTGATCGGAAGAATGGTTGTCTTATTATTAATTTTGAAGCAGTGGATTATTATTGTGAAGTATGGGTCAATGGTGAATACATTGGATCTCATAAAGGTGGTTATACCCCCTTCTCCTTTGATATTACATCTTTTGTATCAGAGGGAGAGAATACATTGACTGTTTATGCTGAAGATGATACTCGTACAGGCACGCAACCAAGTGGGAAACAATGTTCAGAATATAACTCTACAGGTTGTTTCTACACTCGTGTCACAGGAATATGGCAAACAGTATGGTTAGAATATGTTCCAAAAAATTATATTAAGGCATTTAAAATAGTACCAGATGTTGATAATTGCAAAGTCCATCTTGACCTTTCATTGTCTGGAAAATGCTCACGTAAAAAACTTAATGTAACAGCAAAATATGATAATAGAATTGTTGGAGATACTTCAATAAAAGTTACAGGCTCAAGTGCTAAGTTATCCATAGATCTATCAGAGTTACACTTATGGCAGCCTTTAGATGCAAAGCTATACGATCTTGAATTGCAGCTAGAAGGGGATAATCAACTAGATACAGTTAATAGCTATTTCGGTATGAGAAAAGTAGAAATTGGAGATAAGGCCATTTTAATCAATGGGAAAAAAATATTCCAGCGTCTAGTACTTGATCAAGGTTTTTATCCTGATGGAATCTACACAGCACCTTCAGATGAAGCACTAAAAAAAGATATTGAGCTATCAGTAGCTTTAGGATTTAATGGAGCTAGACTTCACGAAAAAGTTTTTGAAAGACGTTTCTTGTACTGGGCAGATAAAATGGGTTATCTGGTTTGGGGAGAATACGGCAACTGGGGTATTGACCATACAAAAGCATCTTCACTGCATACTTATCTCCCTGAATGGATTGAAGCGGTAGAAAGAGATTATAACAGTCCTGCATTAATAGGATGGTGTCCATTCAATGAAACTTGGGATTTACATGGTCACCAGCAATATGATGACATATTAAGAAATATCTATCATGTCACTAAGAAAATGGATTCAACACGACCTGTTATTGATACTAGTGGTAATTTCCATGTTGTTACAGATATATATGATTTACATAATTATAAACAGGATGTGGAGTTATTCGCAAAAGATTTTGAACCTATGGCAAATGGCGGAGAAGTATTTGAGAGCTTTCCTGATCGACAAAAATATGATGGTCAGCCTTATTTTATAAGTGAGTATGGCGGTATCTGGTGGAATTCTAATGATGAAAGCGGATGGGGTTATGGTGACCGTCCTGAAAGTATCGAAGAATTTGTAAACAGGTATGTTGGCTTGACAGAAGTGCTTATCAAGAATCCTTCTATATGTGCCCTATGTTATACACAGCTATATGATGTAGAACAAGAACAAAATGGACTATACTTCTATGATAGAACAAATAAATTTGATGATGAAGTAATGGCTAAGTTAAGAGTAGTCATGGAACAAAAAGCAGCTATTGAGGATTAGTAGAACCTTTTCTAGTTCCAGTAGGAGTTTTTCCAGTATACTTCACGTACATCCTATTAAAATAACTTTGATTAGAGAATCCACTTATCTCTAATACCTCACTGACAGGGATATCTGTTTCCTTTAACATTATTTCTGCTTGATGTATCCTATGCATATTAAGCAGTTGAGTGAATGGTTTCCCTGTCAGTTTCTTTATGAGCCTGCAAAAATAATGTTTATTTATATTAAGAACCTTGGATATTTCATCTAAAGATATATCCCTTTGATAATTACTTTGTACATATTCCCACATATCATCCATTATTTTCTTATGTAGTACAGAAAAACCATCTCCATCACTAGAATCCAGGGATTCACAATATCTTACCATTGAAGCGAAGATTCTTTCTATCTCCGTCTTAATAAAAACCTCATATGCTCTTTCCTTAGCATTATATTCATTGATAATCAGATTCAAAGACTGGGTCAATCTTTTATACAAATCACTATTTGAAGATATCATGGCTGGAAATCTTTTTTCTCCTACTAAAAAGGGTTTAATATAATTCATATAATAATCATTCATATTAATAGTATCAAGCATCTGTTTATCAAATAATATTGCATGGAATTTACTCTCCAACCCATCTGCTGATTGGACAGAATGGACCTGAAACATATTAGAGAAAAAAATATTTTCACCTTCAGAATAATATGTTTCATTACCTATTCTTATATTGATCTTACCTTCCTTTATATATATAATCTCAAAATTGTCATGATAATGAGGACGAAGGCTATTGATACTATCAACACCACAATTATATAAGGATAGAGGGAAATTAGATTCTCTAACATATTCTGTTTGTAAATAACCTTTTTCTTCTATAATCTTACTCATTATTCATCCTCCAAATAAATGCCCAATTACTCAACAACATTATATATTAAGATGTCAATATTGTATTACTATTAGTCAATAATATGGCTAGTTGGCTTCTTTTCAATGTAATATAATATTATCATAGTATTAATACTAACTCAAATGAATATTACTTAACATCTCAAATATAGGAGTGATAAAAAATGGAACAAATTAAAATAGGTACATTAATAAGCGCTGATGAAGCCATGTCAATAATACCGGATATAACAGACTATGGTTTTGAAACATTTTCTATAACATTTTGGAAAACTATTGGTAAAACTGATATAAAAGAATTAGCTAAGAGATTAACAGATTATCTAGCTCCAAAGGGAATTACAATCTCAAGCTTATCCATATTCACCAATCCCCTTTCTGACAGTACAGAATTCTCAGATGCAGTAAAATCTTGGGAGACACTTATTGATAATGCTTCCCTTTTTGGTACAAATCTAGTAACTGGATTTACTGGAAGAATAATTGATAAAAGTATTGATGATTCAATCAATAAATTTCAACAAGTGTTTGGGGAACTCTCTAAAAGAGCGGCATCAAAAGGAGTAAAAATCGCTTTCGAAAATTGTACCATGGGTGGAAACTGGGAAAAGGGTAACTGGAATATAGCCCATAATCCAGCTGCATGGGAATTAATGTTCAACGCTTTACCAGAAGATAATCTTGGCTTACAGTGGGAACCATGTCATCAAATGGTACAACTCATAGACCCTATCCCTCAGTTAAAGAAATGGGCAGGTAAAATATTCAATGTCCATGGAAAAGATGCAACCATAGATTGGGACATCATTAAAAAATATGGTATTGGTGGATACAAACAATTTGCGTGGCATAGAACTCCAGGCTTTGGTGACAGCAACTGGACAGATATAATTTCTATCTTAAGAATGAATAACTATACTGGAAGTATTGATATTGAAGGATATCATGACCCAGTGTATAATGGTAAACTTGAATTAACTGGTCAGGTTCATGCACTGAACTACTTGAAACAATGCCGTGGTGGTAATTTTATAGAAAACCCAGTTGGTTGGAAAGATAGATAACAGGAGGTTAATAAAATGAATAATAAGCTAAGAGTCCTTCAAGTTGGTTGTGGTGGAATAAGTAACAATTGGCTTACCACATTAAAAGGAAGAGAAGATATTGAAATAGTGGGTTTAGTTGATCTAGATGAGAATAACGCAATAAACAAAAGAAATGATTTTAACCTAACCTGTGATACTTATACTGATTTTGAAAAAGCTATAGCTGATACAACACCTGATGTTGTAATTGATAATACCATACCAGAGATTCATCATAGAATAGTTACTACCTCACTAAAAGCAGATTGTCATGTTTTTGGTGAAAAACCCTTGGCAGATACTATGGAAAATGCCATAGATATGGTTAAAACAGCTGACAAATTAAACAAATCCTATTCTGTTATGCAAAACAGAAGATTTCTAAAAGATATCCGCAGTTTTCAATCTATTATAGAAAAACAAATGATAGGCGAATTAGGGTTTATAGGAGCTTCCTTTTATATAGAAGCACATTTCGGAGGTTTTAGGGACATCATGGACAGCCCTCTCATATTAGACATGGCAATTCATACTTTTGATCAGGCTAGATTCATCTCAGGCTGTGACCCAATTTCTGTATACTGCCATGAATTCAATCCTTCCGGCTCTTGGTATAAAGGTAATGCCAGTGCAGTTTGTATATTTGAAATGACTGATAATGTTGTTTTCTCTTATAATGGTTCATGGTGTGCCAAGGGTAATCTTACAAGCTGGGAATGTGATTGGCGTGCTATGGGAAGTGATGGCGCCGCTAGGTGGGATGGTAAAAGTGCTCCATGGTATGAAAAACCATCTGATACTCAAAATATGTTTCCAGCTGAATACGAAAGAAATATTATTGACAATGATGATAATTACGAAGAAGGCCATGCTGGATGTATAAATGATATGATTGATTCACTAAAAAAAGGCATCCCATCCCAAACAGATTGCAAAGATAATATCAAAAGTCTTGCAATGGTTATGGCTGCCATAAAAAGTTCTAAGGAACAAAGAAAAGTATATATTAATGAAATAATAGATATCTAGAATAAGATAATCAGCTAAGCAGAATTCTATTTTTACTACATATCTGGAGATATTAAAGAGGCTGTCAAATTATATGACAGCCCTTCTAATGTATTTCTATAAACTCTTATTTACCCATCCATTCATCTATTTGTCTTTGTATCTCATCAGTAATAGTCTGAGCTCCTGCTTTATCAAGCTTTTCTACAAACTTTTCATATAATGAATCTACATCTCCTACTCCAAAATCAAAAGATTTTATGAATTCATTAACCACGGATTCACATTGTGCCATTTCAGCACTTACTGATTCTGGATTGAATGAAAAACCTAGTAGTGGAGACGCTTGTGCTTCAAGATTAATCTTCTTTGTTTGTTCCCATACATCTAATGGCATACCTTTCATGATATGTGCATTAAAAGTACTTGCGTGGAGCCACAAGGTTCCTGGATTATAACCAGCATCTGGAATAACCTCTACAGTACCATCTTCCAACTTATTATAATGTGTTCCCTCAATACCATATGCAATAATATTATAGAGTTCAACATCAGTATTCATCAATTCCATCAACATCATAGCTCTTTCGGGATTCTTGGAGTTTGAATTGATAGCATGCATAGTAGCAATAATACCACCTGTTGTCACATATGCATCAGATAATGGTTTTACCCAGAATTCATATCCTCTTCTTGCAGTCTCTTCCTCATCTACTCCAGGTTTCCAAGTTCCGCCAACACTGAATATAACTTTTCCTTGATTAACAAAAGTTCCTGTGTCTTTTGCACTGAATAATGCATCTCCACCTAAATAACCTTTTTCAACCCATATTTTATTTCTCTCAACGTGCTTTTTAAATTCCTCTGACTTGAATTGATTGAATACCTTAGCATTTTTATCATTAAGGTATATTGCACCTGGTATAGAAGCTCCTGCAATCCATTCCTGTCCAACGGCTTCTTGTAATGACATTCTCCATTCAGATAAAATAGGTATCATATCAGGTGGGAATATTCCCTTTGCCTTCTCAAGATAAGGTTCTAAATCATCTATACTATCAAACACTGTATCTTTTGCTATACCTAATTTCTCAACATTTTCTTTTTTCATATTAAGAGCAGCTGTTCTTGCAGAGATTTGGTAATTGACAAGACCATATATCTGCCCATCTACTTTAGTAGCTTCCCAGAATTTTTCAGGTACAGATTTATAGAGAGTTGGTGCATACTTAGGCAACAAGTCATTCAATGGTAAATACGCCCCCATTGCAACATTTGAATGATAATTGTTAAACCAGTTGGATGTAAAAGCTATATCATAATCTTCATCTGCTCCCATAACAACTCTCATCTTATCTTCATATTCCCCCCATGGAAGCGCCTTGAATTCAACAGTGGCGTTGATTTTTTCCTTAATTATCTTATTAGCCTCTGCAAATACAAGTTCTTGATCCTTGAAAGGATAACTTCCTGGATAATACCAGGTCAGATTAACATGCTCTAATTCTTTATTTCCTTCATCTGTCGATGCCCCTTTTGATGTATCAGCACCAGAATCACTATTATTATCTTTGCTGCACCCTGCAAAACCAAATACCAAAATGACAATAAGTAATATACTTAATATACCTTTTATTCTTTTCATTTTCTTTCCTCCTCTTATTTTAATCTATCCTTTTATTGAACCTATAGTCAACCCTCTAACAAAATATTTTTGAAAGAAAGGAAAAACAAACAACATAGGACCTGCCGCCAGAATACACATAGCCATTCTAGCAGTCTCATTAGGGAAATTACTTAAATCCAATGTACCAGGAGCCATATACATATTCTTTGACAGGAACTCAATATTTGACATCATTCTCGAAAGCAGATATTGAAGCGGAATTAGTTTCTCTTGGTCTATATATAACATTGCCAGCCACCAGTCATTCCAATACATCAATAGAATAAATAATCCAACTGTAGCTAATCCTGGTTTGGATAAAGGCAGAATAATTTTTATAAATGTTTTGAATTCATTGGAACCATCTATTTTAGCTGATTCTATAATAGCTATAGGTATTGTCTTGAAAAATGTCCTTAGTATTATTATGTACCAAGCATTTGCAAGATAAGGTAATATCAATACCCATATTGTATTGGGAAGATTAAGCTTGCTGATGACTAAATACCAAGGTACAAGTCCACCATTGAACAACATAGTGAATATAACAAAAAAAGATAATTGTTTCCTATAAGGATAATCCTTTCTTGATAAGGCATATGCTATCATGGAATTAATCAGCAATCCAAAAATTATTCCTAAACCAGCAACTAAAATAGTTATAAGATAGGAATTCAATATTTGCATAGGATTACTGAATACTACTTTAAACGCATCAAAAGATATTTTAGAAGGTATTAACCTGAAACCATTATTTATTATATCAGATTCAGATGAAAGAGATATAGATATTACCAATAGTACAGGTAATATGCATAATACAGTGAACAAGATAAATATGGTATGAATTATACTTGTCAATAACGGACCAGGTTGATTAAGCCTTTTGTTCATAAACTCTCCTCTCTTTCCATATTCTCTACTAGAAAATTGCATTATCCTTATTATATTTTTTTACTATAAAATTAGAGGTTAATACCATACACAAGCCTACTACAGCTTGGAAAAATCCTGCGGCAGTAGCCATTCCTACCTGTCCAGTAACCCTTAATGCACGATAAACATATGTATCTATAACTTGTGTAGTAGGATATAAAGCACCTACATCATTAGGTAAATAATAAAACATTCCAAAATCGGCATAGAAGATCCTTCCTATCTGTAATAATGTCATAACAGTTATAATAGGAACCAACATAGGTAGTATAATAGATTTGATGACCTGAAATTTGTTTGCACCATCAACAATGGCAGCTTCAATTAGAGCATTATCTATTCCCATGATACCAGCATAATAGATTACAGATAAATACCCAACATTTTTCCATAAATACACTATTAATAGGATAACTGGCCAATACTGGGGATTGGAGTACCAACTGACAGGTTCCATACCAAATATTTCTAGTACTTGATTCAATATACCAAGGCGGTCATTAAGTACCGCATAGAGCATATAACCTACAACTACCCATGATAGAAAATATGGAAAGAACATTGCTGTCTGGTATGTCTTTACAAATACTCTCTTGCTTATTTCATTAAGTAAGATTGCGAATGCAACTGAAACAACCAACCCAGCAACAATAAATAATGCATTCAATCCAATTGTATTACGAGTAATTGTCCAAGCATCCTGAGATTGAAAAAAGAATTTAAAATTATCTAATCCTACCCAAGGACTTTTAAAAAACCCTAAGTTGAATTTCAATTTTTTAAATGCAAGTATTATACCAAACATTGGTACATAATTAAATATGATAAAAAGTATAATAGCTGGCAAACTCATTAATGTAAGCTGATAACTTTTTTTGAATACTTTTATTCTATTTCTTTTTTTTAATGTTAATCCTGTTTTCATTTTTCTTACCTCCTTTCATATGTCGTTTTAGTTTTTAGCTATTGAAATGTATTTATTGCTTACTAGTTTTCATTATAGGAACTAATCATCCAAGTTTAAATATCCACATAAATACATCCATATGGATTCTATACAAAATCATATACGATTTTTAAACATATATATTTTTTATATACAAGGGCTTTTGTTTTCTACAATTTCATTGACTATAATTTATACATACTCTATAATTTAATATACCCATCATTGCTGAACGAAAGGAATTGGTCTATGAATTTTTTAACTTTCAGTAAAAAGAAGACATACAAAAATATTCTATTAACCCTGACCATATCTGTTGTAACAACTATTTTGTTTTTAGCATCAATCTTATATTTCAATTTTGAAAGAATTTCTTTATCAATAATCAATAATTTTATAAAAGACAGCTTGTCCCAAGTTAGTTATAGCGCCACTTTCATGAAGGAATCTGCCAAAACTCTGGCAGTACAAGTTAGTTTGGATACGGATATATCCCAACTATTATTTTATAATTCCTTAGATTCAAACGAAATCACTACAGGACTGAAACGAATCAATACCTACAGTAAAACTGCTCCTTTCATACATTCCATTTATCTATATGACACAAAGAAAAAACGCTTTTATTCTAATATTGAAGGTAACACATTCATCAGTGAACTAGATTTTTTTGATAAAGATATAATAAGAATCTTGAATAGTGATATGGATTATGATTTAGATACACCTATTTTCCGAAAAATACCGAACCCTAATATTACATTTACAGACAATCAAATAGAAAATGTATTTACTTTTTTATTCTGTGATTACAGTAACAACAAAAAAAATTACCGAAAAGCTATTATATTGAATATCTCAGAAGATTGGATACGTCGTACAATCAATTCATTGGACATGAATCCACAAAGCAATACTTATATTATTGACCATACTGGTACGATGATAATAAGTAATAAGAATAAAGAAATCCTATCCAATGTATCCAATGAAAAATATGTAAAGAAGATTATCCATTCAGAAAAGGATTCAGGTTATTTTATTGAAGTTGTAGATGGAAAATCTTGTTTAGTTACATACATGTCTTCTGACTCTTTTGATTGGAAATTTGTTCAAATTACTCCTTACAATGATATTATGAGTAGATTAACAGGAATGAAATTAAAAGTTATGATAATTAGCTTTATCATTCTACTTATAGGCATTCTTTCTTCTCTTATAATTTCAGGTAAAATATATCAACCTATTGATAAAATGACTGAAAAACTAAAAAAATTGGAAGCAGAAAAAAGAAAATCGTCTTACCAGTTAAAACAACAATTTCTCATTAACTTATTACTTGGAAAAGTTTTAACTGATCCAATAACATTACAAATGAAATTCAATCAATTAAAAATTAAACTTACTGCAGAAAATCAAATCCTTATATTACTGTTTAGAATAGATGAATTCCGAGAATTCTGTAACAAATACAATGCATCAGATAGGGATTTGTTAAAGTATGCTATGATGAACATAACCTCTGAAATCTGTTCTCCTCATTATATGAATGAATGTGTAAATATAAGAAAAGATCAGATTGCAGTTATCTTCAATATTACAGAAGGTAATTCAGGTATTAATGAAAAACTCACCAAACTATGTAAAGAAATCCAATCCTCTATCCATAAATACCTTAAAGTTTCTGTAACTGGTACTATCAGCTCCTCTACAGAAAGTTATGATGAGATATCTGAACTATACCAAGATACTCTGGAATATTCCAAGTACCGTTTGTTTTCTGGTTATAACAGTATCATAATAACTGATGAAATCAAAAATAAATGTTTAGGCAAATATGTTTATCCAATCAGTAAAGAAAAAATATTATTGGATGCACTAATGGCTAATAAGCTAGAAAAAGTTAATGAGATCTATATGGATATTATTAATAGCACTTATGATTATCCTTATACGGTTTTTGAATCAACCATTACACATTTGGCATATGAAATCAACCAAGCAATAGAATGCATTAATCAAAATTCAGGCTATGATATTCCTTATAACCTAAATACTTTTATTGTAAAGATTAACAAAATGGAAATCATAGAAGATGTTAATAAATATGTATTGGATACATTTAATGAAATTCATGAAGTATTAAAAAACAATCTAAGCAATCGTTATGATGACTTATTAAAGAAAATATCTGATTATATCACGGATAATTATATGGATAAAAACCTCTGTCTTAATTATATCGCTACAGAAGTAAATATGTCTCCAATATATTTGGGTAGATTATATAAGAAATTAACATCAAAATCAGTAGCTGAACACATACTTGAGGTAAGATTAGAAAATGCAAAGGAATTACTAAAAAGTTCAAACATGTCTATAAATAATATTATTGATAAAATTGGATTCGTGAATGCAGGTAGTTTTTATGCAGCCTTTAAAAAAGCTTTTGGAATAACTCCAGGACAATACAGACAAAATCAAAGAATCACTTAATTATTATATGAAAATGTCATATATCAAGTAAGGACTGTGTTATAATGCATTGATACCCAATGCATATAATCAACAGTCCTTTTTATCTTATTTCTCTCCAAGAATCAATGGCAGAGAATCCATCAAATTACCATATTTGGAGTGTAGGAATGGAGTAACTCCACTTGCTTCAATATTTCCGCCAGCTATACCAATGGCAGAAAAACCTGCCAGCCTTATTGATAAAACACCCGCTGCTGAATCTTCTATTCCTATTACTTTATGTCTTTTGGAAGGATTGATTCCCAATCCAACTCTTGCAGTCTCTGCATACAGCCAAGGATGTGGTTTAGGAGATAATTCCCCCAAAGTTCCTGTTTGACCTTTTCTCAAAGCTTGTCCTGCAGTAATTATTGCATCATAGAAATCCTTAGGATCCCCTAAACCTAGTTTTTTAAATGCAGACACAATTTCTGGCCAAGCTTTTTCGTATAAACCTGATGTTACAAGACCTATTTTTATGTTATTATCTTTTAACGCCATGAGGAAATCCTTTAATCCATCCGTAGGCTTAAAAGCATTGGTATGTCCTCGTCCCTGCATTATTTCCTTAAGTTCATGATTAGTTATTTCAAAATAATATTTCCTTGCTTCTTCTACACTTTTATCTGGACAATATTTGTCAATACAATACTGTAAATGCTCAGATACTGAATGTCCAGAAACATGTGGTTCATCTTCATGTTCTAGTTTAAACTTTGGATTACCTATTAGTCTTCCTGTTGTTTGTTCAATGATCCACATCCAAAAAGGTTCACTATAAACACTGGTTCCATCAAGATCCATAAGAACAGCTTCAGCTGGACCTTCAAAGGAAGTATCTGCTAAAGGATAGATTGCTGGATAACCCATGGCAGATTTGACATATACCAATGTTTTATCCTTGAATGCGATAAGTTCAACTTTTCTATCCAGCGGTGTTAGAATCTGCTCTACTCCATCTACTCCAATCTTGAACATTCTGTTTTCACTAGCTTCCAACTCATGAAAATGTCCTTCAAAATTCATGTTCTCTAGCCCTATAATCTTATTCATTATTTCCTCCTAACACTAATTCTATGGTCTGTATCTTGTTACCAGCCACACTTACATGAACATTATTTTCCTCAGTGATTTCTATTCTATTTTCACGTTCTTCATTGAGGTTGGTTATGTACCCTTCTTTGACAACTGAATCCATGTTAATTGAAATTTTACCTTCTACAATATTATTGGTTGGGTTATATATTCTAATAATAAAGCTATTCCTATCCTCAGCCTTTTTAAATGCTGACATAACCAACTGAGATGGTTCTATCATATAGAAACTCTTTTCCAATGGCAGATAACCACCTGAATGCTTGCAAGTCTGAACTAATCTTACTGGTACATTGAATCTATCAGCAATATCAAAAACGTCACTGTTCTCAAAACTGTCTTCATGAACATATATACCATATTCGTACTCTAATACTCCCTGACTCTGTCCACCCATTTGGTGAGAGAATACACCTGCTGAACGGAATTCTGTACATATAATGTTTCTTACACTTCTGAATAAAGTAATAGCTATGGTTTTTTCTTGATTATCCATAACTTGATATTCACTTAGACAATTGTTAATAACAGCTAATCCATCATTATCATTACTTAGTCCTATAAAATTCTGCATAGGTAATGTCTGCATTTCTGGATAGTATTCACCGTTTTTATCTTTCAATGGTGTTATAGGTCTTTTATCAACTGTAAAATGTCCTGCTGCATATGAATAATCTGTATCTATCCCTGTATCAAACATGACTCTTAATCTATGATCAAATGCTGTATTATTGATCTTAACCTTGATATCCACCTTCTTGGAATCTTTTTTCAGCGTATAATAGCTTGTAATACAAATATCTTTTTCCTCTTCACTTCTCTTGCTATCTCCCATGACACCATTATCTGGTCTATAGGAATATGCAGGAAGCTTCATAATAACCTCTGAAACTATTGTTGAAGACAATGGACCATTATCTTCTACCCATATCCTTGCTTCACTACCTAAGCTTGTAAAAGTCTTATTATTATATGGTGGGTAATAAATCCAGTAATCTCCACAATCTCCTGTATCTTCAAAGTAATTAAGGTTAGTATAGGATTTACCTGTTTCCTTGTTGATGATACTAATAGTACCATTAGGTTCTACTTTCACTCTTAAGTATTTATTTTCCATAGTATTAGTGGAACATGCAATTTCATTCCCTTTACTCTTTCTCATTTCAGGCCAGAACAGGGCTTTTCTATTAAAATGTGTTTTAGGTACTACCTTATAGACTTTATATCCCCCTGCTGGTATTACTCCTGTATCCATATAAATGCAATATCTGTCTATATAGAACGGCCAAGGTCTTGAATGCATATCATCTACTGGTACAACTTCTTCTTTTCTGGAAATCACTTGTTTTTCCAATATATTTCCAAGATTATCTTGTATATCAAAATCCCATATTTGTTCTTCTCTAGGTATATCTATATAGACTTTGACTGTTTCTCTTCTATTTCTCCCTAAAGGGTTAACTGCCATAAGAAGTATATCCTTGGAATCAAAATCCTTGGTATCTATCTGTTTAACTAACTGTTTACATGCTTTGTTATTTATGACTTCACTTATTTCTAATGCTTGATTTAGCATATATTTTACATCATCCACAGTTTTATCTTGGGTAACACCATTAATAGAATCATGTGCATGAGAAAGCAGCATATATCTCTCAGCTATATCTATGAAGTTAGTATCATAATCCATACCAATCATAGTTCCAATAACTGATAGAGGCTCAGCTGATCGTAGAAGTGAATTCTGAACTCGCTTATTAAGTATCTTCAGTTCAGGTCTTGTTGCCAATGCATTTGCTGAACAGCTGCATGCAGGACCATCTCTCAATTCTCCCTTTACTGTTTTCAACTTATCAAAGTCCAGTACTTCAATTAGCTTATCTGTATATTCTTCTAATGTAGAATGAATGAACTCTTTATCCTCATAAATTTCATTAGCTTTGTTGATTACATCCGTTATCATAGGTTGTGGTGTAGTAGAATCACTACCATCCATAAGAACCCTATGATCTTTTACATTTGTATCATTTGTAGCTTCCCATGCCAGGTCAATGGCATCTTTTATACGTTCTTCATGCATTTTTTCAGTATACTGCAATTTGACATAATCAGTATGGTGGCTTTCTTCATCTGCTTGATGGTATATGGTACCCATATTACCCCAATCATATTTATATTCGTCCGATAGATATGGTTTACCATACATAATATCAATATAAGCATTCATGAAGAAGTTTGCACGTGCATGCTGACCAAGTCTTGTAGCCAGTACTTTGCTTCCGTCTGGTCCTTCCCATATGAATTCACTTTCAGGAGCTCGTTCTTTAGAGACATTTTTACCAACAATAACAGTGTCAAGACCAAAACCCTTATATATTTGAGGGAATTGTGCAGTTTGTCCCCACCCAAAAGATTCATATGCAACCTTTAGATGTCCACCTAGACTGTCAGAATAACGTATTCCCCTTAATAGATTTCTTATAAGACATTCCCCATCTATAGGATAAAGGTCTGGAAGACTATACCATGGACCAATTAACATCCTGCCTTTTTTTACATAATCTATTATTTTATCCTTTTGTTCAGGTCTTACCTCAAGATAATCTTCCACCATTACACTTTGACCATCCAGCATGAAAGCTTTATAGTCCTTATTGCTTTCAAGAATGCCAAGTAATTCATCCATTAAATCAACCAATTTCATCCTATTTTCCCATAAAGGATATCTCCATTCTCTATCCCAATGTGTATGAGTTACAATATAACCTTTATCTTTGTTCATAGAATCCATCTCCTTCTTAATTTATTTAACGGGTATATATTCCATAATTGTGCGCTGTATTATACATAGCCAATGCATTCTCCGGTGGGATAACATCAACTAAGATATTACAGGTGCTTAGAATAAAACCTCCGCCTGGTGCAGCAATATCAATAGTACGTTTTATTGTTTCTTCTACTTCTTGTACAGAACCAAAGGTCATGACGTAATCAAGGTCAATGTTGCCCATAAGACATAAATCCTTACCAAAATCTTTTTTCACCTGTTCAATTTCCATACCAGCAGAAGGCTGTAAAGATTGTAAACCATCAAATCCACAATCTGTAATTTTCCCAAGAACATTGTTAATATTGCCATCCGTATGTAGAAAAACAGGGACATCCTTATGTTTTTTTATTTCTTCAACTGCAATTTTGTAATAGGGAAAAGCAACCTCATCCATAATGTGTAAAGGCAGAAATGTTGATGTGTTATAAGCCATATCATCTGCAATCAGAATGGCATTAGCTCCGTTATCAATAAACAATTTTGCTTTGGCAATTTCATATTCCATTATTTTTTCTGCCAGTATCCTGATTTCTTTTGTATTTGTCATTGTATATATCATATAATCTTCCATACCAAGCATTTCATTTATCATGCTTATAGGCCCCCCTATTTGAGCAAATACAAATAGGTCTGTCTCTTCTGCAAACCTTTTTATCAGTTTACCAGAACATTTTGTTATATCAGGTATAGGATAATTTTCTGCATCCTCAATATTCATAAGCCCTGGTTTAATGATGTGTTTACTTTTATCATTGAATATATATTCTTCTCTATAATTACTTCTGTAGATTTTATTACCCTCTTCATCTTCTCCCAACTCTTCTGTTGGCCAATCTCCCAAATTAATCATATCAATTCCTAGTAATTCTCTTACTTCTATGTCTCTTTGGAAGTGGAAATAATCAAGAGGATAATCTTTCTTCAATAAACTGTTAGCAAGGCTTGGGTCTATATATAATTCGCCTTTTGGCACTCTATCTGCTTCTTTATGTGCTATGGCTCTATAGACTCTTTCTCTTTTTGTCATTAAACTTTACCTCCTTCTAAGAAATCTTTATTATTATTAAATTATTTCTTAAGCTCAGTTACAAACTCATCCAAGTTGATAACTTTCTTTTTGATTCTAGCTTCCTCTGCTGCAAAAGCCATTAGATGACTTTGTACGGATATACTTGCTGATGTTAATGAATCACCTTCACCATTACACTTCACTAATTTGATGAAATCTCTCATAATACCTAAATCTCCACCACCATGACCACCTGATGCTTTTACCTGGATTGTATCTGTCGTACCTGTATTGAAATTGGTTATTTCTATGATATTCTCATCAGACAATCCTCTTATCTGACCTTTGGTACCCATAATTTTTAGACCTCTTCCACCTTCATAAGTAAATGCACACATTGTAAAAGCTACAGTTACCTTGTTTTCAAATTCCATATTTACTACTTGATGGTCTACAACATTGTTATCACAATGATATACGCAACGACCGTATGGTCCTTCTCTCAATGCCTTCAATAATCCTTCGTGGCTTGTATCATTGCTTACTACTGACCTTAATACATCTGCCTGCCAATTATCTTTCCAGTCAATATATATTTTAGGCGCATAGAATGCACATTCATTTCTAGCTGGACATCCATCTAGACATCTTAGTGGAGCTCCTTCTGGAGCATTTTCTTTTGTAAAATGAGTCAATGAACCGAAAGAAGATATATTTGTACATTTACTCCCTACAAGCCATGAGAATATATCCATGTCATGACAGGATTTTTGAAGTATCATAGGACTTGTTTCTTCTGAATTCCTCCAATTTCCTCTTACGAAACTATGTGCCTGATGCCAATAAGCTACATTTTCTATATGCTGAATTGAAATAATGTCACCTATTCTGCCTTCATCCAGTATTTCTTTGATAGTTGAGAAAAATGGAGTATACCTTAATACATGACAGATAGAAAATACTCTATTATTCTTTTCAGCATAATCTCCCATTTCTACGCATTCCAGTGGATTGTTGGACATTGGTTTTTCCAATAAAACGTGATATCCTTTTTCCAATGCTTTCATAGTTGGCTCATAATGCATATCATCCATTGTACATATCAATATTGCATCACTCATCTTAGGCTTCTCAAGAAGTTCCTCCCAAGTAGTAAAACAATTCTCTTCTTTGATTTTATGTAATTCCTTGAACTTATTTCTTCTTTCCTCGTCTGTTTCTGCAACAGCTACAAATTCAACTTCATCTGGATACTCTAATGCATATGGAGCATAAGCACCCATGCCTCTTTGTCCTGCTCCTAAAAGTGTTAATGTGACCTTTTCCATTTCTGTTCTCCTTCCATCATTTATTTATTATTTCATTATTTATCCATGCTACAAATATTTCATTTTAACCATATCAGAGTGTTGAAATTATGGTCAACATAGAAAAATATACATTACTACGATTTTTATAGGTATCCCTTATTCTTTTCTCTATAATGTAACGAATTATACAAAAACTTGTTAAAATCATGTATATCTGCGATATGCAAAAAGGTTATACCCACTAAAATAAAATGAGTATAACCTATATAATTACAATTAATATTTAGTTATGAATCAACTACTCACCATATACTTCAAACTCCCCTATACTGCTACCCAATGTACTTGAATCTGTTATGGTTATCTTTACATATCTACCAGTAGCACTATTGGTATCTTCAACAGTTGATTGTGTGGTATAGGCAGATGTATTATCTTCATACATATTCCAATTTGTATCATCTGTGGAGTATTCAATCTTATACTTGTACTTGTGGTTGTCATTAGCAACAAAGAAGGATGTCTTCACACTACTTAAAGAATAATTTTCTCCTAAATCAACCTTGAGCCAACATTCACTATAATCCCCGCCTTGCTGTGCCCATCGTGTTGTTAAACTACCATCAACAGCCATATCAGCTGTATAAGAAGATGAATATGTAGAAGATGCAGTAGCTGTTTTGCCTAGCGCTAAATTAGTTTGTGTAGATGGTGTATCACTTAATGAACCATAAACCTCTGCTTCTACATAATGGTTATAACCATTTACATTACTGCCGTTACTCCAGAACCTTATATATCTTGCATTTACAGGGGTAAAGGACACTGTTTTACCACTAGCACTTTCAGCATATGCTGAATCACTTCCTGTACCTTGTCCTGCTGAATTATTTGTATCATTATTAAATACTGTTGTCACACCTGTACTGAATGCAGCATCATTGGATAACTGCATAATAACATCATTATAAGTTCTTCCATCTGCATAGTAATGCCATAATTTTAGTTTGTGTACATCAGCACTCTGACCCAAATCAATTTGTACCCATTGTGCACCTGTATCTTGAAGGTTTGTAAAAGCTGCAGTATCCACTACCCCATCAACAATACCTGCTCCACCTTCTGGATTTGTAATGGTAGAACTTGAGGTAACTGTTCTATTAAATCCAATATTCACTGGATCTGCATTGATTTTAACTTCCAGTAGATCAACCGCAACCCCGTCAGCACTTCCTTGTGGGAATAGTAAACGTACATATTGAGTCTTTGTTGGAGGAATGCTGAATCTATTGGAAAAACCAAAGTATGCAGTACTGCCACTGCTAGGCGGTGTAACTGTTGAAACTGTTGACCATGTCATTCCATCAGCACTGGTTTGAATCTCCATGGACTGAGGTGTATTAATATACAATTGTTCCAACGTATTGAAGTTAATTTCAATAGTACTTATATCTTTTGGTTCCTGTAAATCAAAGGCTATCCATGATGAACCAGTACCTGATGCAGACCATTTGGAGCTATCTGTTCCGTCAGAAGCAATTAATATACCATCATTTACTTTATCTGGTGTATAATTACCTGAACTATTACTTGCAGTAATGGTTGTTTGTTCATTAAGCAGGTTCACTGATGGAACAAGGTCAATAAATACTCTATTAGTTGTTACTTGTTGTCCATCAAGATTTATTTCAGCCCAGACAGCAACTCTGGTCTCTTCATCAACAACATTTGGTGTCATCTTTCCATTGGAGAAAGTAAATACTGGTGATTCTGTTATGGAAACTGGCTGCATATGTGTACCACCATCCAAATCAACTATTCCTGATTTCATAGTTATTGTTGCTGAATCCAGGTTAATAGGTCCACCTTTTTGAGAACGCCCTTCAATAGTAAATGGAATATCTTCTAGACTTGAGAATTTTCCATAAGTTTCTCTATCACCAGCCCACAGAACTGCACCAATAAGTGTATCATCTACACGAATCACATTGCTAGAATTGACAATAACATCTATGGTATTCTGAACTGTAATATTCTCATAAGTTCCTTGTACAGTTATTGTAGCTTGACCTTGTCCTGCTGCTGTTACAACACCATTGGAATCAACAGTTGCTACGCTTGTATTACTACTTGAATAAGTCACATCACCAGTACCAAAAGGAACCTTTAATGCTGTATATGTCATATACCCCTCAACATTTATTTTTAGCATACTTGAAGTTAATTGTTTTCCTGTTGGTATGATATTGGTTAATTTGTATTTTCTGTTAGGGTTATCAGTAACAATTTTTAATATAGTACTTATTGGGTCTGCAGTAATCCCTGATAAATCAATAGTTAAACTATTACCATTCTGTGTAAATGATAGAGGTGTATCTTCATTTAACCAAGATACTTTTGTTACTGTATCATTTACAGGACTGATTGTAACCGATGACTGACCTTGATAACCCTTTTTACCATAAGGTCCTTCTATAAAATGCAAATATATATTGTTATCTCTTGATACTGCAAAACCCCAATCAGGACCTTGACCTGTTTCAAATTTATCAATATTGCCTTTTCCATCATCCGTATATCCCCATCCGTCTAGGAAATAAGGCATTGTACCTGTTGTGGATTCATGTCTTTCAGGTTTCCCCTCTGGTGCAAACCAACCGATAAGACCTTCTCTTACATCAATAAATTCTTGAGCTGATTTTGGATATCTTGTAGCAACATCTTCAGGCGAATCCCACTGTGGACCTCTGCTCATAATAGGCATCTGATCATTATTATCAACCTTGCCACTTGCTGCGTTCATAATCATCTCTTTTGCTACTTGTCTGAAATCATCCCTTTTACTATAATATGGATTTGGATTATTCTTAGTAATGATTGATTTCCAAGGTTCCACTATTGTTCTTTTTTTATGTAATGTACCTCTTGAACCACTATATATATGGGATGCCTCAGTAGTTCTAAGATCAGCATCACCGTATTCTCCACTCCAAACATTAGAGTTAATAATTATCTCATCACTGTAATTACGAACAACACTATATAGAATATCAAAATTATTGGCTGTTCTGCTCTGTGGTCCATCATAATATAGATATTTTGGTTCGTATCTAAGAACTAAATCTTGTATATCATGGAAAAATACATCATTATAAGTAGTACCATAATATAAACCGAATTTCATACCATGTCGTTCTATGGCTTCTTTTGCTTCCATTAACCCATCTAATACCTTACCCTGAGCATCTCTTGGTAAGTATTGAATGGCACCATTTATACCTGCTGGATTATCAAATTTGGATGGCCAGTAAGGATGTTGCTGAAGGGTTTCAATAGATACTAGAGAATGACCTTGTCTCTTAGCTCTTTCAGCCCATAAATCAAAAGAGAAATTTGGATCTACATACCAATCATATATAGGAATACAATGAGACAATGCAGATACTCTACCCTCTTCAAACCATCTATTAGGACGATCTTTTACAATAATACTTAATTCTTTTTGTGCAGTATTAAGTAGAGAATCTTTTACTTGTATTGTAAAATTATTAGTACCCATTGTATTACAGAATCCATCGATGGTTCCATCTGTATTTAACGTTAATCCATCTGGAAGTGCGCCAGAAACAATACTCCAACTATATCCTGGTTGTCCTCCACTTGCTTGAAACTGATAATGGCTTCCTTGAACACGGTACTGTTCTGTTGAATATAATGTTGCATTCCATACATATGGCCATTCAACATATCCTTTTGGTAGAATGTTATTTGGCAATCCTCTACCCATTACATCGGAAGATACAACATCCTCTGCTGACAATGTCTGTGTATCAATTGTCAAGGAAGTGTTTTCACCTGTAACTGAATATTGAATATTGGGTACTTCATTGCCGTTTGCATCAGTTAATCTACCATAAAAACCTAGATATTCCCCATGTTTATCAGGTAAATTCATGATTCCATCAATTAATTTACCCTCTGCTACATCATCTGTATAAGAATGGTAGATCTCAATTAAAATACTATTCCATCCTTGGTTCAGATTAACTGTTTGCTTTTGTTGATCTTTTTGTGGCTCAACCACTGTAGAAGGTGATGTTAGAGCCACCCCATTTACAATAAGTCTATTTGAACCGCTGGCAGCAAATCTGAACTCAACGCTCTGTGCCGAAGGACTGTAAACATATGTATTGGCATAAACGTATTTATTTTTTGTATCAATACCTTTTTTAACTGTAAAATACCCATATAGATCTTGATAATCGTCATAGGATCTATTCCAGATACGATCGTCAAAATACTCCCATTTCTTCCCACTAATATCTTGTCCAACTTTTGGAGTCATTTGGAAATCTGTTAAAGCAGTATCAAATGGTCCTGATACAAGCCAAGTGTTTATATATGGTGCATTACCTGATAACGCCATCTGTGCACTAACATTAGATGTAGTTGTTCCATTAAAGCTCCATATAGTCATTAATGTAAATATACCTACTAAAATTTTTGACAGATTCTTCTTGAACATAATATTTTCTCCTTTACGTTTTTTAGTCACTTATATGCTACTAATTTTAACTAGTCTCAACCATCCTCCCCTACCAATATTTTACAATAAATTATACAAAATATTATCAACTTATCAAACAATAAAATATAAAGATTTCTAAAATTATTATAGATATTATTGTATACTATCATTGAATTTTACGTATTTCTCATAAAAGTTTATATTCTAAAAAAATATGGCAATACTTGTTTGGTGGTCAAGGTATTGCCATAACTCATTTATTTAATGATAATATTAATTTGTAAAGTTCTTTTATGTAACTTATAGATAGTCAATTAATTACCATATATCTCTAATTCGGCTAGACCATTATTGTATCCTGTACCACCTGTCACCTGAAATCTAACCCATGTTACTGTCTTGTCTGGAAATGTCACTTCCAATGGAGTACCATCGTTATTCATATCCGTTACTTGAACACTACTGCCGTCACTGAATGTTAATGTACCTCCAGGCGTATGATCATCGGTATTAACACGATCACTTAATAGGATTTTATTGATTGTCTGGCTGGTATTCCAATCTAATTGAATCCACGGATTAAGTTCCCCTTTAGAGGCCCATTCACTGGCAGTTTCATCAATAGCATTAGCTGAAACATATCTATTATCAAACTCAGATGATGCTGTTGTAGTGGCATGAGGTGCTATATTACTTGGTGGCAAATTTGTATTCTCTATAACAATTTCTGATAGACCATTGTTATACCCTACACCACCTGATCCTTGGAATTTTACCCATGATACTGTCTTTTGTGGGAATAATACTTCTTTTGCTGAACCATCTGCTGGAATTCCTGTTACTGAAATACTGCTGCCATCGCTAAAAGTCAATGTACCACCTAAAATATTATCATCAGTATTGGATCTGTCATATAATGTGATTTTATTTATTGTTTTAGATTCATTCAAGTAATCTATTTGTATCCATGGATTCAACTCACCTAATGATGCCCATTCACCAGTACCATTTTGACCAATTATTCCATCGACTGCATTTTCTCCAAGATAATTATTATTAAAAGTAGATGATACAGTAACCATTTGGTCAGCTAATGTATCTTTTGACCAGACTTTTACTTCAGCTATTTCAATTGCATCTCCTTGAGCACCATCCTCGAATAATAATCTCAAATATCTTCCATTTGCTGCCAATATGTAATTATTAGCCTCTGTACAGCTGTAATCTCCATTATTAGGTAAATTAATAACTTTTGATAGTTTGGTTGTCCAATTGATACCATCATTACTTACTTGGAATGTAATGGATTTTGGTACATTTATATATCCATCATCCCTATTGTTAAAGTTTATATCTACAGAATAAATACTATGTACATCCTGTAAATCAACCTGCCACCATCCATTATTTGCAATACTTCCAGCACGCCATTTTGAACTGTCTGAACCATCTGCTGGTAAGGCAATACCATCATTTGCCTTATCTGGTGTAAATGTTTCGCTATAATCCCTTGCTGTAGCAGGTTTATTTTCACTTACTACTTTCTCATCACTAACATCAATAAATACTTTATTAGTAGTAACTGTGATTCCGTTATATGTAACAGTAGCCCATACGGCAACCTGCTCAGAGTCAGTTATTGTAGTTTTGACTGATATGACACCATTTGAATCAATCTCTACTAGTTCCGTATCATCTGTATGGTAAGTTATTGATGCACCTGATATATCTAATGTACCACCTTTAGCACCTCTACCTTCAATAGTTATATTCTCTGTTATATCTTGATGATACATTTTACCATAATATATCTCTTTGCCCGCAACTCTGGCTACAGCACCAATTAATGTATCTGCTACCCTTATATTATTACCTGTTTCTACTTTTACATCAATTGAGTCTGCTTTTACTTCATTATCATGTTCAACTGTTGAGGTTATAGTAGCTGTACCCTCTCCTACGGCTGTCACCAATCCATTAGAATCCACAGTTGCAACACTGGTATTACTGCTTGTATAACTAATTTGTGTTATATCAGCTTTTAAGCTTACGTAGTGATTCAAATATCCTTCAACATTGATTTGTATAGTGGAATCACCTGTTTTACTTCCAGTTGCTTTAATACTTGTCAACTTGAAACCAGTAAATTGTTTGTCAGTCTCAATCTTAATAACAGTATCAATAGAATCAACTTCAATTCCTGAAGTATCGACAGTCAAGCTATTCCCATTTTGGGTATATGGAAGAACCGTTCCATCTCTTAACAAGGTTACATTGGTTACTGTATCATTTACAGGAGAAACTACAATATTTCCTCCACTAGGCATTCCGCTCTTACCTACAGAATTTTTCATGATATGCATATATATAAGATTATCTCTTTGTGTAGAATATCCCCAAGTATCCTCCAATGGACCAGGATCAGTACCTATAAGTGATTCAAGTATTGGATTGATCCAATGAGCATAGGCTTCTCTCATATCTATGAATTGTTGACTCTCTATAGGCCATAATTTTAATTCAAACCAGTTAGTATCTGTTCCAGGTCCTCTTGAAGTTCCTGGCATTTGATCAAAATCTGCTATTTGTCCAGTACACATCTCAATAATATTTGCTTTAGCGAAATTTCTCCAATCATCTCTAACCTGTCCATGATGCCACTGGGACCATCTGTCATTGACTTTTGCAAATGGATGCCTCCATGCCTGAATAGCCGTTATCTTGTTATCTGGCGTAGCCCAAGGCAAAGCAGTTCCAAGAACATTATCCCAATATCTTGCATTCTCAGTAAATTTTAGGTCAGCATCTCCCTGCTCAGGAGGAGCATTGCTAATAATAACTGCATCCTCTCTATAAGCTCTTACTATACTATACATAGCATCAATATTTCCTTTGGTATAAGGATTACCATCAAAAAACCATTGGTCCGGGTTATATCTTAGTTGCAGGTCTTCTACATCAATGAAGAATCCATTAGATGAATAATGTTTATTAGCTGCACCTTCTGAAGGATAGTATATTCCCCATCTTAATCCATGTCTCTTTATTTCCTCCATATATGGTGTTATGCTGTCTTTAGTTCCTGCAGGAGCATATACAGAAGGCCACCAGATAGGTGTTTGCTGTCCAGCTTCAAAATATACAGCTTGTATACCTTGTCTGACTGCTCTTTCAGCCCACAAATCCGCAGAATAATTAGGATCCAAGTTAACATTTAGAGTTGGACCACAAGAGATAAGAGCTATTTGTCTTGCTTGTTCCAACCATTTGTTTGGTCTTTCTTTTACCTCAATGGTTAAAGCTTTTGTTGCAGTACTGTTAACACTGTCTGTTACTTTTACGACAAAATCATATTTACCTTCTGTTGCTGTACAGTATCCATCTATTGTACCATCACTTGCTAACGTTAAACCATCTGGAAGTGAACCGCTCTCAATTGACCAAGTATATCCTGGAGTTCCTCCCTGAGCGTAGAATCTAAACTTGGATGCTTGAGGTCTCCAATTAGCTGTATCCCTAGTACATGTTGTCCAGACATAAGGCCATTCACTAAAAGCACTAGGCATATTGTTATCAGTGAATGATAACTCTTTTGTATTGACAGCTAATTCTCCATTTCCCCCATTTGTTGAATATTCAAGTCCACTGATTTCATTACCATTACTATCGCATACTCTTCCATAAAAACCCCAGAACTTGACTCTATTCAATACTTGTTTTACTAATATTTTATTCCAACCCTCATTCAAGTATATACTGAAATCGCTGGAATCCTTATCAACCTCTACAGCAGTGGAAATACTTCCAGCTGATGTTCCATTTATCCATACCTGAGAAGTTCCACTACATCCAGTTCTGAATCTAGCACTTCTTGAAGTAGGGCTGTATACATAAACATGTGCATATGCTACACTTCCATCTATAACAGGAAGTCCTTTTTTTACTTTGAAGTATGAATATAAATCCTGATAATCATCTAGATTACGATTAAAAAGTCTATCATCAAAATACTCCCAAGTTTTTCCCCCTATGTTGTCACTTTCTTTTGGATTCATTGATAAATCTAGATTTATGGAATTATCAAAGGGTCCTGCAACCAGCCATGTGTTTATAAATGGAGCTGTACCAGGTGTATAAGTTGCAAATACAACACTTGATGGATTAAAATTCATAAACATGAACATAACAATTATCGTGGCAAATAATATGCCTCTACCTTTTATCTTTAACATACTCTCTCTCCTTTATTATGATTGATTTTTTAATAAGTTTCTTCTCCATATACTTCAACCTCAACATAATGACTCCATTCATTTATATTACTTCCATTTGACCATAGTCTTATATATCTTACACTAACAGGGTTAAAGCTAACCTCTTTACCAGCACTGGTTTCAGAGTACTCTGTATCTGCACCTACACCAAATCCTGATGAATTATCTGTGTCATTATTGAAAACAGTTACTACACCATTACTGAATGTAGGGTCATTTGATAGTTGGAAAACAACATCTTTATAAGTTCTTTCATCATTATAGTAATGCCATACCTTCAATGTATTGATATCACAAACATTTCCCAAGTCAATCTGCATCCATTGACTCCCCGAAGCACTTAGATTCAAGAAATAGTCTGAATTAATTACACCATCTGTTGGAGTACCTTCTCCTCCTGTTACACTAGAGCTATATGTAGGAATTATGTTCAACGCTAGATTAGCAGGACCAACAATCTCTAATTGTAATATATTACTACTTACTGTTATTCCATCAACAGTTACTACTGCTTGAATCTTTACATCAGCTTTACCTAATGGAAGATTACTGACTGTTACTGTATTATCACTTAATGTAATATATTCCGAACCTTCAATAATATTATATTGGACAGAAGCATTACTCAAATCTGTAACCTGTCCATTTGATAAATAGCCATTTATCGCAATATCTGCTGATTCGCCTTTACCTAAGGAACTTTTATCAGCTGTAAGTGCTATGGTTTCTAATGGATAATCAAAATTAATATGACCTGAACTATCTACATCAACTGTAATAGAACCGGCTTTTAGGATATTATCTAATTTTACAACAGCATATATAGTAGCTGACCCTTGGCTTTCGGCATTCAAAGTGTTATTGGAATTTACAGAGACTACATTTGTATCACAACTTACAACCTTAATTTCTCCATTGGATATATCTACAACTTCATCCGTTGCTGTTAATCCTTCTACAGTAAGGTTTGCAACACCTGTTTGAGTCTCCTGTCCAGTTACATTTACTTTAGCCAACTCACCTGCTATATCACTGCCATTTACCAATACCTCAAGAAGGTTAATACCATTAGTGGAACCATCTTCAAATAATAATCTTACATATCTACCATTAGCATTATTCATATCATATTTGTATAAATCAAAATAATTATAACCATTACCGCTTCCTTCTGAAGGTATATTACTTGATTTATTGACTACTGTATTCCAGTTGCTTCCATCATTACTTACTTGGATACTTATGTTTCGTGGCACATTCTTCCAATAAGCATTTAATGCGTCATATCTGACCTCTACATTATCAATTGGTTGTACATAACCTAAGTCAACCTGCCAATATGTTCCATTATCCCCTGTTGCGGCTATCCATCTACTGTCTTTTGAACCATTTGGCTCATGGATTATTCCATCATTAGCATAACCCGCAGTACCACTATTTTCACTAGCAGCTACAGGTTTATTCTGTGCCATATTCCTAAGTGGTGTTATATCAACAAAAACTTTATTTGTGGTTACAGTTCTTGACTGACCTCCTTGATCAAGTTCTATATCAGCCCATACTGCCACACGAATAGGCTTATCAGTCTCTGACAACATTTGTTTAATAATGACTTTATCATCAATTAAATCAATAATATTAGGCATATCAGTTTTATAGGTTATATCAGCTTTGGTCAAATCTATGCTATTTCCTTCTATACCAATACCTTCTACTGAAATATCACCATAACCTAAATGAAACATTTTTAAATATGCTTCACAGTCATTTACTTTTAGTACTGCACTTATAAGTTTTTCATTGATACTTATATCCAATTGTGGTCCAACATGAACCTGTATCAATTTACTTTTGGTTATCCCATTATATACTGCTGATACATTGATATCTGCTGTTCCCTGAGATGCTGCAACTATATTGCCATTACTGTCTACTGTTGCTATATTATCGTCACTACTCTCATAAGCGATATTATCAAATTGATTGTTACTTATTGATAGTCCAGCAAAATTGTTCAAGTAACCTTCTACATCAACATGTATAGTACCATTTGATATTTGTTTATTAGAAACTCTAATATCCGTTAATTCATATCCTTCATATTCTTTATCTGTTTCTATTTTAATAATTGTATCAATAGGGTGTTTTGCAACTGATGATAAATCAATAGTTAGTTCATTACCATTTTGTGTATAATTCAATGAAGAATCATCATTGAGTAATGTAACACTCGTAACATTATTCATCACAGGAGTTATGGTCACACTGCCAGTACTAGGTACACCTGTCTTATTAGTATTGGAAACATCTCCTGTACTATCAGGTATAAAATCTGGGTGTTCAATCATATGTAAGTAAATGTTATTATCCCTATATGTTGAATAACCCCATTTCCCATTGTATGGTGCAGGATAAGTTCCTATTAAAGATTCTAATTTACTTGGTTTGCCAACAGGATTCAGCCAATTACTATACATTTCCCTCAACTTAATTAATTTCTGTACTGTAGGTGCAAATATGTCCAAGTCAAATCCTTGTTGTACAGTACCATCCTGTAATACCCTACTGTTTTGTATTAATTGATCGAAGTTAGCTATATATCCTGATGCCATTTCAACTATATTGATTTTAGCAAATTCTTGCCAGTCATCTAGGATATTCCCATGATGGTAACCAGTCCATGCACTTCCCATTTCACTAGTGTAAGGAGCTCTCCATATTTCAAGAGGATTAGCTTTTGTATCATTAGCTCTCCAATAATCTGGAGCTGGATTACCCCAATATCCATGCGCTTCCCATATTTTTGTATCACAATCTCCTAATTCTGGATCAGGGTTAGCTTCTATAATGATCTCTGGATCATATACTCTTACAATACTGAACATTGCATCCGTATTCCCCTGATTATTAGGATAACCATCAAAGAAAAATTGTTTAGGTGCATATCTTTTAATCAAATCTTCAACATCTCTAACGAATCCGCTAGATGATGGCATGACACCATTCCATGTAGGAATACCACCATAATATAATCCAAACTTTATTCCCTGTCTTTTAACAGCTTCTACTTGATCTGTTAACCAATCCTCTGTACCTGCTGCTGCACTTGGTGCAGTCCAGAAAAATCCATTAGGCCAAGCTTGATATGACTCTAGATAAACGTAATTGATTCCTTGAGTCCTCATCCTTCTTGCCCATAAGTCTAACGAGTAATTATTATCTATTGCATGGCTATAGGACATGGCATTATGAATTAGAGCACTTTGTCTTGCTTCTTCATGCCATTTATTAGGTCTTTCCTTTATCTCTATAGATAATGATTTTGTAGCTGTATCTCCATTACTGTCTGTTACCTTTATGGTAAAATCAAATAAACCTATCTTTGAAGGAGTACCACTTATTTTTCCATCTGATGATAGGGTTAAACCGTTTGGCAGTAAGCCGTTTTCTAGGCTCCAAGTATAACCAGCTACTCCTCCTTCTGCCATAAATTCAAATTTGGAGGCTTGTGGACGCCACCACTTTTCTGTCAATATACTATCCATCCCTATATAAGGCCAATCCTTGTATCCTATAGGCATGTTATTTTGTGTAAATGATAGATTTTTGGTAGTTACAGCTAACGGTCTATTGTAACCATTAACTGAATAGATTAATCCTGATAGTTCGTTACCTGCTATATCTGTGATTCTAGCGTAAAACCCTAAATAATGGACCCTTGTATGTTTAATCTCTATTAAAACACTATTCCATCCTTTATTTAATGTACATATATAAGTATCTCTATCTTTTGATACTTCTTCAGGGCTAGTTCTTGTACCTATGTTTTTTCCATTAACATAAGCAGTATGATTTCCAGTAGTTCCTATTTTCAAATAAGCTATTCTACTACTAGGACTATACACATAACTGTGTAAATATACTTTTTTATCTTGAACATCAATATCCTTTTTTACAGTATAATAACCATACAAATCCTGATAATCATCTAGATTACGATTAAATAATCGGTCATCAAAATATTCCCATTGGTGACCATCCATATAATCCCCTTCTACTGGTTTTACATTAGAACTAATAGAATAACTGCTGTCATAAGGTCCTGCTAATAACCATGTATTGTTAAATCTAGCAGTACCACCTACATTGATAGTATTGGCATTTATTCTAATTGATGTCAGACTAAATATTCCCACAAATACCATTATTAATGTTAAAACTCTCAAACTCATTCTCCTAAACATAATTTAACCTCCCATTAATTTTTAATACTAATAATAAATATAGTTAAACACCTCCTTATAATTTATTTGCTAACATAGTTTAATAATAATTAGAATATTTAATATGGGTCAACACCAAAAAATATATATTACTTTAATATTTAAAGTTATCAATTATTATTTAAATTTTATAGAAAGTATTAGATTACAATCCTTTCTAGATGAACATATGTCTTTAGTAGATAATATACAAAAACGTTAAATTTTCTAGTAACTTTTGTATAATATTTATACATCTGAACCTAATACCAATTAATGATGCAATATTATTACTAACTTGCATCATATCATCTAATTAAGTAATTAAAAATAATATAAAAATTTTAATAAAGTTCCATATTGCCCTATTAAACTAGTGAATTTTGTGATATAATTTTTTTTAAGGTAATAAAAACTATGCAATTTTTATATATTCCACAATCATATTCCATTGCATATTTATACATTAAGGAGTGATATTATGAAATTAAAGAACACTGAACACATTTTTGAAACAGTAAAAAGAAGAAATCAGAACGAACCAGAATTTTTGCAAGCAGTAGAAGAAGTTCTTTCTTCTATCGATCCAGTGTTGGATAAATACCCAGAGTACGAAAGCGTAGTCAACAGTATTATCGAACCTGAAAGATTCATCATTTTTAGAGTTCCATGGATTGATGATAAAGGTAATACTCAAGTCAATCGTGGATTCAGAGTACAATTTAATAGTGCAATCGGACCTTACAAAGGTGGTCTTAGATTCCATCCAAGTGTTAATGGTAGTATTATTAAATTCCTCGGTTTCGAACAAATATTCAAGAATTCATTGACTGGACTACCAATCGGTGGTGGTAAAGGTGGAAGTGACTTCGATCCAAAAGGAAAATCAGATAATGAAATCCTAAGATTTTGTCAAAGTTTTATGACTGAGCTTTCAAAATACATAGGAGCATATACTGACGTACCAGCTGGTGATATCGGAGTTGGAGCACGTGAGATTGGTTATCTATATGGACAATACAAAAGAATCAAAGGTCTTAATGAAGGTGTATTAACTGGAAAAGGCTTACCATATGGTGGTAGTTTAACAAGAAAAGAAGCTACAGGTTATGGATTGATCTACTTAATGGAAGAAATCCTAAAACACAATAACGATTCTATGAAAGACAAAACAGTTGTTATTTCTGGATCAGGTAACGTAGCTATCTATGCTACTGAAAAAGCTATGGAATTAGGAGCAAAAGTTGTAGCTCTTAGTGATTCTAATGGATACATCCATGATCCTAACGGAATTGATTTGGATGCTGTTAAACAACTCAAAGAAGTTGAAAGAAAACGTATCAAAGAATATGTTAAAGATCATCCAGAAGCAAAATACTTTGACGGTTGCAAAGGTATCTGGACTATCAAATGTGATGTTGCATTACCATGTGCAACTCAAAATGAGATAGATGAAGAATCTGCTAAATTCTTAGTAGCTAATGGTTGTAAAGCAGTTGGAGAAGGTGCTAATATGCCATCAACTCCAGAAGCGATTGAAGTATATATCGAAAACAACATCATGTTTGCTCCTGCAAAAGCAGCTAATGCTGGTGGTGTAGCCGTTTCTGCACTTGAAATGTCACAGAACAGTATGCGTTTATCATGGACATTTGAAGAAGTAGATGAAAAATTAAAAGACATCATGAAAAATATTTTCGTTCGTATTAGTACTGCTGCAAAAGAGTATGGTGACGAAGGAAATTACGTAGTCGGTTCTAACATAGCAGGTTTCTTGAAAGTAGCTCAAGCAATGTATGCTCAAGGAACTGTTTAGAAACCTTTTAAACTTTTATATAAAAAATCTCCAACCTGTTAAATCAGGAAGGAGATTTTTTTATTAGATAAAATCAAACAGTTTTATTAATAAATTCAAATTCCTCTTGCAGAACCAATGCCGCAGCTCCAATTGCACCTATATCATCATTAAAATCAGATGATTTAATAATTAATTTTTTGTTATTCTCCAAAATAGAATTATCAACTATTCCTTCCCTAACAGCATCAATAAAAACATTACCTAGTTTTGCAAGTTTACCACTTAATACAATAGTTTTTGGTGCTAAAATATCAATAACCCCACCAAGAACATATCCAAGATAATAGGCAGAAGTATTCAATATTTCCATTGCAACAGGATTTCTCTCATGCACTAATTCTAGAAAGGTATAAATAGTGATTTCATTAATATCGTAATTCATTTCTTCCTTGGTCTTTTCAAACTGTCCGCTAAGAGCAGCTTCTACCACCTTGTTTCTAATTGCCCAATCTGTTATTTCTGCGTTAAGGCATCCTCTTTTACCACATGTACATAACCTATTGCTATTGGGCATTTTCAAGTGTCCTAACTGTCCTGCATATCCTTTTTTATTCAAAAACAATTGATTATTTATTATGGGGACTATTCTCGAACCATTACGTATAGATACAAAAATAAAATCATCCGGTTCTCCTTGATATTTTAACCACTTATACGCAAATGCCATAACAGAAACATTATTCTCTATATAACACGGTAGTTTAAATTCTTCTTGAATAATATCTTTCAAAACTACATTTTTCCATTTTGGCAAAGGCGCATAATCAATTGCTATTCCCTTAATACTGTCATAATAACCTGGAACTCCTATACCTATTCCAAAAATTCTAGGATTATCTGTTCCAATTTTATCAATAATCTCATATATAGTAGCTATTATCTTAGAAATAATTTGCTCTGATGTATAAGTATAATTAATATCAGTTTTAATTGACACTATTGTTTCTGCAAGAAAATTAAGACAGACACAATTTATACTTGTTGCATTAAAATCCACACCAATAAAATAACCTACTTCAGGATTTAACTTTAGCCATAGCGGACGTCTGCCTACTCTATTTTCATTACAATGTTCTTCAACAATAAAATTATCCTCAATAAGTTCATCAACGGTCTGTATAACTGTAGTCATACTATAAGAAGTCATCTTTTTTATTTTAAATCTAGAAACTTCTTGATTATACCTCAAAATACTCAATATTTTATTTTTCTTATAATACTTTCTTGAGACAAGAATAGATTCCTTTTGATTATCTTTCATTTTCATTTCTCTTTTCTATAATCATATTATTTATGTTTTTTGATAAATAGTATAATTCCTTGTAAGCAGGTAACATACTTTTATAAAATTTAGAATTATCGTAGTTAGGAATAATTTTTATTATGTCTTTATCACTCATTCCCCAATTACTACTATAGTTGGTTAAAAGTCCAGTATTTACAGCAGCTATTAACGCTGCTCCTCTGCATGCAGCTTCTTTTATATGATTAATTATTATCGGCACACCTAGAACATCAGCCTTTAGCTGTAATGATTTAATTGAACTTGTTCCACCCCCTATTGCAATTAAAGAGCTAATGTTTATATTATTCTCTTTTAATATAACATAATTTAAAAGAATTTCATATGTAATTCCTTCTAAAATCCCTCTAATTATTTGTGCTTTTGAGGTATTAAGTGTCAATCCATGTATGACTCCTACACTTTTTTCGTCGTTCCATGGCGAACCCGTTACAGTAAAATGAGGCAAAACTAGCAATTCAGTTGGTATTTCGCTCATCCTTTTAATACAATCATTAATAGTATCATTTATACTTTCATCAAATATTTCTTCTTCAGTGTACATTTCTTTACAAAGCCATTCAACTAAGATACCCCCAGTATAATTACCAGCCAAAGTGACAAATTGATTTTTTAATACGTGAGGATAACAGGATAATCCATATTTTTTTAGCTCTTCATTAAATTTGCTCATCTTACATACTATAGTTTCTGTTGTACCTAATGAATATGTTGCTTCTCCTTGTTCATAAGCACCAGAACCCAACATACCAACAGGCTGGTCATGACCACCCAATACAGCGATTACACCTTCTGGCAAACCAAATCTTTTTGCATACTTTTCTTTTACTTCTCCTAATATATAACCAGATCGATGTACTTGAGGAAGCATACTATCATCAATCCCAATTGCATCCAGAATATCTTCATCCCATTCACCTGTATGTATGTTAAGCATCATAGTCCTAGCACCCAAAGACCAGTCAATCACGGGTATGAATCCTAGTTGAGAAATGATGAAATCGCTAATACAAACAAAATAGCTCGGCTTTATAGAAAGCTTATCTTTATTTTCCATCAACCACATAATCTTAGAAGCTGTTCCCATACAGCCTAATATTTGACCAGTTTTTTTATAAAAGTAATCTTCTCCTAATCGTTTTCTTAATTTATTAGTTTGTTCAATACTTCGTTTATCATATGATAAGATTATGTTGTAAACAGGATTAAACTCTCTATCCAATGCTACAAAACCTTCTCCTTGACTAGAAAAACTGAGAGAAACTATAGGCTCATCACAGGCAGCAACAACTGATTTCATACATTCGCTTACACAAGTAACAAATTCAACAGGATTAATTTCAGCCCTCTTTGGACTAGGTGCAATTATTGTATATTCACGTCTTTTGCTACTTAGAATTTTCCCATCATTGCTATAAGCCACTATTTTACATGCTGTTGTTCCTAGATCAATTCCAATTACAGCCATAAAAAATCACCTCTATCCTTTGACAGAACCACTCATAAGCCCCTGTACGAAGTATTTTTGAACAAGTATATAAAAAGCAATCATCGGAATAGAAATTATAACCAAGATAGCGAACAATGCTCCTGGTTGACTAAAATACTGCCCTTGATACAACATCGGCACTAGGGTTAGTGTTTTCATATTTTTTTCTGACATAACAACTAGAGCTAATAGAAATTCATTCCAAGTTGTTAGGAACTGCCAGATAACGACAACAATTATTCCCGGTCGTAATGTAGGCAAAACAATTTTAAAAAAAAGTATGAAATTGCTACAACCATCAACTTTAGCGGCTTCTTCAATTTCTGTTGGAAAGTTGTCCATAAAACCTTTCAGTATTACTAATGCAAAGGGTATACCTAGTGCTGTATAAGGTAAGATTAACCCCTGATATTTGTTCAACATATTGAAGGAACTATTAATTTGTGTCAACGGTATTAACAAAGAGCAAATAGGTACCATTAGAGTAATGAGCAACAAATTATATATTCCATTCTTAAATTTGACTTCTTTTCTTGTTAACCCGAATGCTGCCATGGATGCAAAAAGAGTTACTAAAACAACTGTTGTTACAGTAATAATCATACTTGAAATAAAATTCTTATATAATTCATTTTCAGCAAATATAGTTTTGTAATTATCCAATACTATTGGCCATTTGAATATAACAGGGTCAAAAGCAGTTTCGGGAGTTCTAAAGGACATACTAATTAGATAAATAAGAGGTATCATCGAAATAGCCCCTACAATCAATAATCCAATCCTCCAATATATACTATATCTATTAGATTTCATACACTACTTCCCCCCTTTTTTGCTTATAAAATTGCCCGATCCAAGAGTAACCACCTGCATTACAGTTAACACTAATGCCAGCAATAATATAATCACTGAAATTGCAGAAGCATATCCCATCCTCTGAACTTGAAAACCCATTTTAAATATATATGTTCCCGGAACCTCTGTAGCAGAGTTAGGACCGCCACTAGTCATTGAATAAACAAGCGCAAAAGTTTGCAGCGAACCAATAATACCTAGTAAAACCAAAGATTTATGCACATGAGCTGTAAGAGGAATAAAAATATGATAAATCTTTTTAAATCCCTTAGCACCATCAATAAGTGCAGCTTCTTTAATCCCTTGAGATATTTCAGACAAACCTGCTATATATAAAATCATAGACCATCCAGTCCATTCCCATATATTTACCACCATAATTGCAAAAATGGCTTTATTAACATCACCAAGCAAATTAATAGGCGAACCAAACCCAATACTATATAAGAAATTAGTCAATAACCCTTGATAGGGCGAATACATATTAGACCAGACTATAGAAATAACTACTACCGATGTTACAACAGGTATAAAAAATAAAGTTCTAAAAAATGATTTATATTTTTTAACTTTTTCTTCTATAATATAAGCTAAAATAAACCCTAATACCATTTGTATAGTTATAGTTATTAATATCCATAGCAATGTATTTCTTAATGTTATTATAAATACTTTATCTTGAAACAACTCCACAAAATTTTTCAATCCTACAAATGTCATATTAGAAAGAGAAGACCAATTAAATAAGCTACCATAACTAATAAAACCTATGGGATATACAATAAATACCAAAAAGAAAATAATTGCAGGCGCAATAAACAAATATCCAGTCATATCTTTTCTTCTTTTTTTCTCCTTAATCATAATATTCCATCTCCATAATTTTTTTCATCCATCTACAAGAAATGAACTGCGAATTACCCCATATAATACCGAAAATTAGCTATTTGCTAATTTTCGCTATTATACACTATTTCATTTTATTTGTTAGAAACTTTATCTTGTTCTTCTTGAATAGCTTCGAGAGCTTCCATTGGTGATAGCTGACCTGCCGCTACACCAGATAATGCATTCTGTAAAGCATTTTCAATTGATGGCTCACCAATTCTTTGATTATAAGCACTATCTAATAATTCAGCATATGTCATAGATTGATTCTTAACCTTTTCAGGAATGTCGCCTTCAGGTATAATTCCCTTATATGCAGGTAAATTGTTCAGATCATTTATAGCAGCTTGAATTCCAACCCCTGCTGAAAATGCTTCTATAACTCTCCATGCTGCTTCTGGATTCTTACAATCCTTTGTTATACCATATCCAAAATCAATACCACCTACTGGAGGAGAAACTTGTCCACCATCTTCATATGAAGGTAAATAGAAATTATCGAAATCCCAATTTTCAACAGCACCTACACGTTTTGGAGCAGTGTATTCTTGTAACCACCAAGAACCAAGTGCCATCATACCTACTTTACCAGCAGTAAATAGATTAACACCATCAGGATAAGCATGATTTGATAAAGAACCTACTTGCATGATACCAGAATCAAACATATCTTTAAAGGCTTCCATAGCTTTTAACATCTTAGGATCAGTCCATTTAACTGTACCATCTTGAACTTTATCTATAGGTACCATTTGATGAGCTAACATTTGAAATACATTAACATGCTGCCATCCATCTGCTCCCCCAAAGTATAATGGAGCATAACCATTGTCTGTTAATTTTTTTGATACTGATTTTAATTCATCCCATGTCTTTGGTACTGATAAATCCAACTCATCAAATATACGTGTATTATACCAAATATTTATTATCTGAGATTCACATGGCATAATATACTTATTATTATCACCTTCAGCATTACCTAACTGAATTTGATTACTATTGATCTTGTAGAAATTGTTTTCCCAATTTTCTCCCCATGAGTTTTCTGCATAACTCCCAAGATCAATTAAGTACTCTTTGTATTGTTGTGTAAATGAGCCAGGCTGTAAACCAATTATATCTGGTAGAGAATTAGAGCCAGCACCAGCTGCAAGAGCTGATAGATATTCAGGAGAAAAATTATAATTGGTATACGTTACTTTAATATCAGGATTATTTTCGTTAAAAGCTTTAATCATTTTATCCATAGTACGTGAAATAGGTGACCATGTCCAAATTTTAACTTCTGTAGGAGTATCTTTTGATACCTTGTCATCGGAAGTGTTATCTTTAGTAGTGTCATTGTTATCGGTAATTTTTTCTTTGTCAGTATTAGTATCACCTGACGAACACCCTCCAAGAACAGTAGCTGCCAAACATAAAACTAATAATAATGATATAACAATTTTCTTCATAAAATTCCCTCCAAAATTTTATTTAACAAAAGCATATGCTTTTATTATTTATTCAAAAACATCTGAACCTCATCGTCAGGAAGATCAACGATTTCTCCAATATTTTCAGCAAGATATAGTACTTTTGCTATAGCCTCTGCAGCTTCTGATTTATTCATTGCATCATATACTGTTTTTCCAACAGCTATCATTCCATGATTAGCCATAATTACAATATCTTTTTTAGCTATCAAAGGCTTAACACCCTTAAAAATATCTTCCCCACCTGGAGTACCATACTCCGCTACTTCAATTTTTTTAAAGTTTCCTATCATTTCTGGATAGGCTCTGGATTCTATAGGCTTATTACATAATGAATATGCTGTTAGGTAAGGCGCATGGCAATGAATAACACTTTCAATATCTGGTCTCTCCTTATAAGCACATAAATGTAATGGAAATTCTGATGATGCAGGATAAATTCCTGCTACTTGTTTCATTGTTTTTTCTTCATAAACCGCTATCATCTCTTCTTTTAAAAAAGCTTTATTTTTACCCGTTGGAGTTACATATATAAATCCATCACGTTTTATTGATATATTACCCTCGTACGCATTTACCATACCTTTTTTATCTAATCTTTCGCACACTTCTAGAATTTCTTTAATCGCTGTTACATCCATATTATTCTCCCTTTCTTATTAAACTATTTTTTTATTAATTGCTATATCCAATATCTCACCCCAATTTTTACTTGAATTAGGAATGAAATACTTCATATCAAACGACTTAGACGATGCAAAACGTATATCATCTAGGTCTTTTAGATATCCATTGGCATAGAATTGCGTTAACATGTTTCCTATTAATGTAGCATTTGGCATCCCTGCTTTTACCGGCTTATCTAATACATCAGCTATTAGTTGATTAAGTAATTCGTTTCGGCTTCCTCCATTAATAACATATGTATCATTAAATTTTATACCAATACTTTTCTCCATGTTATCTTTACAATATTTTATTTTTAGAGCTATGCTCTCAAATATACATCTTATATATTCGCCATCACTATTCAATGAATTTTGTCTGGTTTTGATAAGATAATCATCTATCTTTTCTTGCATATTATTACCTACACTATTAAGATCTTCGTCTTCTAACGAAATAAAAGAATTATTATTCTTAACATTAATTGCTAATTTAATCAAATCTTCATAACTGTAATCCTTACCCTTTTGTTTCCATTCATTCTTTAATTCATTCACTATCCAAAATGCTGCAAAATCTTTATATAAAATAATTTTACGTTTTAATCCTCCAGTGTTCTTAAATCCATAATTATAAAATTCATCATTAATACAAGGTTTATTCCGCTCTGTCCCCATACTTACATTAGTACCAATACTAATGTATAGATCATCTTTTTTGAAGTTAGGGATACCAACTACAGCAGCAGCACTATCATGACCCACTGTAGATATTACTTTGGCTTTATTTATACCCGTTTTTTTTGCAGTGCTGTCAATTACTACACCCTTTGCAGAACCAGCATCTACAATTTCTGTTAAGATTTTTGTAGGTATATTCAATTTATCAAAAAGCGTTCTACAAAAACCCTCTTGAGATGCTTCCAGCAAAGCTGATGTACCTGCAATAGTTCTTTCAGTAGAGATTTCTCCTGTAAGAAAATATCCTAACAAATCTGGTAACAGCAACATTTTATCAGCAAGTTCCAAACTTCTTTCTTTATCCTTAACTGTTGCAAATAGTTGGGGTAATGTATAACTTCTTTCACATTGACAACCAGTTAAGTCAAATACTTCTTTTTTGGGAATTATATTATACATTTCTTTTAAAACACCTATAGTCCTATCATCTCTATAATGATAAACTGGTTCTAACAACCTTCCCTTGATATCTAAAAATCCATAAGATGCACCCCAAGTATCAATACCAATACTCTCAGCTTGACCAAATTTCTTACCAAATTTAGTTAATCCCGAGATAATCTCTTTGTATAATCCGAATATATCCCAATATAGATTATCAAGAAAATTAACTGGTATATTATTAAAACGATACTCATCTAAAACATTCACCTGACTTCCATCAAAGTAAGCACATATCATTTTCCCTCCACTTGCTCCTAAATCAATAGCTATTGAGTAGTTCATATCACAACTCCTTCCTTATATAATTTGTGGAAAAATTAATACTATCATCTTAACAATTAATATTATCTAAAAAATAATTATTATATAGATAAAATTTCTAATCAAAATCATTTTTATACCATTTAATAACTTTTTCGATTTTATTGTTAGTCACATTATACAATATTATAGATATAATGTCAATTTTATATTGCATTTTTACTTTATTTTTTTCATTGTAATAATTATTAACATGTGATATTATTAAAATTGTAACCAACAAAATAATATTATTATCGAAAGGAGAATTATTATGCGTATTGTTCCTTTTACAGAAATGTTGAATCATGCTCGTGTACATAAATACGCTGTACCTGCTTTAAATGTGTCTAATATGGAAACAGTCCAAGCTATTACCACAGCTGCTGAGTTAGAAAATTCCCCATTAATCGTACAACTATATCATGCTGATCTAGATTATGCTGGCATAGATTACATGACAGCTTTAACTAAAGTAGCAGCAAAAAAATCTACAGTTCCAATTTCATTAAGTCTAGATCATGGTAACTCTTATGAGCAAGCAATAAATTGTATTGATGGTGGTTTTACAGGAGTAATGATAGATTTATCTTCAGACGATTTTGAAGAAAATATATCAATAACCAAAAAGGTAGTCTCCTATGCTCATATGAGAGGTGTCTCAGTCGAAGCAGAATTGGGAAAAATATTTGATGCTAACAGTGACATATCCGTTAGAAATTCCGGACTTACCGATCCTGATATGGCTGAAGAATTTGCTAAGCGTACTAATATAGATGCTTTAGCTGTTTCTATAGGGACTGCTCACGGAATTTATTCATCAAAACCAAAAATTGATTTTGACCTAGTTGAAAAAATCGTAAATAAAGTAAATATCCCAATTGTTGTCCATGGCGGCTCTAATACCCCTGATGAAGATATTATTGAAATTGTTAGATTAGGTGTTGCCAAAATAAACATAGGTACAGACTTAGTATTAGCATATAATGAAGGATTATTAGAAGCTTTTAGTGAGAGTGGAAAAAACATTCCTTTGAAAACGGCTATGGGCATAGCAAGAGATAGAGTTATTGAAGTAGCTAGACATAAAATAAGACTTTTACGTACATTTGCAGAATAAAACAAAACGGTTAACTTAAAAAATTTCTATAAAAACAAAGTTTCATTATACTAAAAAGGACAGCTAAGCTGTCCTTTTACCATTTATAATTCCTTAATTGTCCTTCTAATTGCATATGAGCAAAATTTTGTTGTCTTAGAGATTCATACAATACTATAGCAACTGCATTTGATAAATTCAATGATCTAATGTTAGGTTCCATTGGTATTCTAATACTTGTATCTGGATATTTTACTAGAATATCTTCTGGTATTCCCGCACTCTCTTTACCGAACATGATGAAACTATCTTTTTCGTATTTAACTTCTGCATATGTTTTTTTGGCTTTAGTGGTTGCCATGTAAATAGTTGCATTAGGATTTTTACTAATAAAGTCATCAAAATCTTCATATAAATATAACTCTAAATCATCCCAATAATCAAGTCCTGCTCTCTTTACTGATTTTTCATCAATAAAAAAACCTAAAGGTTTAATTAAGTGTAAAGCTGTACCTGAAGCAACACAGGTCCTTCCAATATTACCAGTGTTATATGGTATTTCTGGTTCGTGTAATAATATGTTCATTTCAATTCACCTTATTTTCTATTCTTCCACTATTGATATATTTATTTCGAAAAGACTATCATCAGAAAATTTTAATGGTACACATATATTCTTAGAATGGTTAACCATAATATTCATATCTTTACCTAAACATATTGATGGTGGAGTAATATCAACTGTCAATCCTTTTTGTGATAATGCTGTAGCTGCATTACCTAGTATCATATTTGATAATTCACTAATAGCACTTTTTGCCATATTATTCAATTCTTCAACTGGCATACCCATCATCATTTTAGAAGCTATATTGCATGCAGTACTAATATTAAGAGATAGTATGACTTGTCCTTTTATATTACCTGTAACACCTATGATTACAGCCAATAGGTCTCCTTCATATTCTGCATCTTTCAAGTAGGGCTTTTGTAATTTAGTTTCTAATTGACATACATCTTTTAAAATCTTTTGGGCTGCTCCAATAAATGGGTTAATATATTCTACATTTATTACTGACATATGCTATTCATCCTTTCAATTCTAGTCCATATCTCCGTTAGAAATATCAAAAATACTAAATCTGAATAAATATTCCAATAAAAAATATTTTACCATATTACCCTTATTTGTTCAACCTTATATACTATTACTCATAAATTGTATATTGGTATTTTATACCATTTATTATTCCCAAAATAGGATATATCTTACTATGTAATATGATTTAAAGTATTTTTTTATAAAAAAATAATATGATTTCTTAAATAAACCAGTGTCCATATTGTTATACTTAATTCAACTTAAATAAATAGGGAGGATTAATCTATGAATTCAAGAGAATTAGTATACAAAACACTTAATTTTGATAATCCAGAAAGAGCACCTAGGCAAAAATGGGTATTACCATGGGCTAACAACCATTACCCTGAAGAATTGGCTAAGTTACATGAGGATTATCCTGATGATTTTGATGGAGCGCCAGGCTATTATGCTGAAAAGGACATCTCAGAAGGTGACCCTACAGATATTGGAGAGTCTACAGATGCATGGGGATGTAAGTTCTTGAATTACCAAAAAGGTATTATAGGCGAAGTTAAAGAACCATTGATCCAAGATGAAGAATGGAAAGATGTAAACAATATCCATATTCCTAGGGAATGGTTAACAATAGATAAAGAAAAAATAAATGAGTTCTGCAAGAATTCAGATAAATTTGTTTTTGGAGGTTGCTGTCCTAGACCTTTTGAACAGCTACAATTCATTAGAGGTACTGAGAATCTATTTATTGATTTAATGTTAAGACCTCAAGGTTTACTTGATTTCATGGGTAAAATGCATGAATTCTACTGTGAACTATTGACAAAATGGGCTGAAACCGATGTTGATGGATTATCTTTTATGGATGATTGGGGTTCACAAAAAAGTCTTTTAATAAATCCTAGTATATGGGAAGAGCTTTTCAAGCCGATGTATAAGGACTATATAGATATAGCTCATAGCCATGGCAAAAAAATATTTATGCATTCAGATGGATATATATTAGATATTTATCCTCATTTAGTGGAATTAGGTCTTGATGCGATTAATTCACAACTATTTTGTATGCCGATGGATGAACTAGTCAAGTTCAAAGGTAAAATAACTTTCTGGGGTGAGATTGATAGACAGAATCTATTACCTTATGGAAGCACAGAAGAAATCAAGGATGCAGTAAAATTGGTTAAAAACAATCTATGGGATAACGGTGGATGTATAGCACAATGTGAATTTGGTCCAGGTGCTAAACCTGAAAATGTGAAACAAGTATTTGAAACATGGAATGAACTTTTCAAGTAATTATAAATTATATTACCAGTAGGTCAGAAAAAATGTTTTGTTCTGACTTGGTTTTTGCAAAATAGTATATGTATATGTTCCGCCAGCTACTTGTTCGTCCTGAACTCGACAAATAATAATGGACATCGAGTCCATTATTATTTCTGACAGTCCAGTAGGGCTGTCAGATTAAATGCTGGGTTCGGCGTCCTGCCTCACTACTCCACATATACATATACTATTTTGCTACGAAGTAACCGTCAATATAATCACAAAACACTTTTCTTCTAGTAAAAGGACTATTGGCTATTTTAGCTTTATAGTAAATTGAATAAATCAAGTTATAGTTTATTGTATTGAATATTTATATTTGGTATACTGTATAAGTAACATATAATAAATATTTAATAGAAAGGCTGTAACTGTATGAGAGAAAATATAAAAATTGATTTATCAGATTATGAAGATGATTTCATGCTATTAAATAAGATATGTTATAAAGATATATTAGTAAACAATATTCAGTTAAAGATATTAGGTATTCATTATATGGATACTGATCCTGATTGGAATGTGAGCAAGCATAAACATTCTTTCTTTGAATTTCATTATATAACCGATAATTATGTTTTCACCACATCTAACGGAATAAAACGTAAAATTACTCCAGGGCAGTTTTATACATTAGCACCTGGAGTATTACATTCTCATTGTCAAGAAGATGGAATTGGACATACTGGTTTTTCTATGCGCTGGGAGATTGTGACTAACAGTGCTTTTAATAATGAACAATTAAATCTAATCAAATCAAAGCAATTGATAGAATCTATATACGCCACTGGTTCAGAACCTCTGACAGATGATGGTACTATTCTTAATGGAGTATTGAATCTATTAGAGCTAGGTAGACAAGGATTTTCTGAATTAGAACTTCAATTAGCCTTTTTTCAGATTGTTCTTAAGCTGTCTAAATATGCGAACCAAGATTTATCAGAGTTGAAATCCAATATAGGAAGTAAAGATGATTCATTTGATAACAATATTGTCATCAACACTATACAGTTCATAGAAGATAACTATTATCAAGATATCAACGTCAATGATGTAGCTAATTCTGTCCATGTAAGTTATAGTCACCTTTCTAGACTGTTCAAGAATTCAGTGGGCGAAACTGTGAATCAATATATTAAAAAAGTTAGACTAAAAAAAGCTGCATATCTATTAAAATGTACTAGTAAAGATATGTCAACAATAGCTAAAGAAGTGGGCTTTAATAGCGAATACTATTTTTGCAATGATTTCAAAAAAAATGTAGGCATGTCACCTGGAAATTATAGAAAAAGTAATTCAAGTCTATCAGAATAATTATTCCAACTATTTCAAATACCTTTATAAAACTTGACAAACTATATAAGTATAGTATAATAGTTACTAGATAATAATTATTATTGAAAGGAGACTGTGGTATGCAACATATAGCTGAGCTATTAAAAGCACACAAATTAAAAGTTACTCCTCAACGAATCGCTATATTCAAAATATTATATGACAGCAAAGAGCATCCTAGTGCAGAACATATCTATAAATGCTTACAAGAAACACATCCAACAATGAGTTTAGCCACTGTATATAAAACTCTAGACACTCTAAAAAAAGCAGAATTAGTTCAAGAATTCAATGTAGGAGAAGACAGCTTTAGATATGATGCCAATGTCAAAGCTCATCCACACATGATATGCTTAGAATGTCACAAGGTTTTTGACTTGGACACTATGAAATTGGAGAATCTTAAGAAATATGTTGAAGAAGATACTGATTTTGAAATCATGTATGAAAAAATATTCTTTTATGGAGTATGTGCAAATTGTAAGAACAACAAATAATAAACAGACGAGTATATAACTACTCCTGTGTAAACATAAAAGCCCTCTAGATTAATATAAATAAATATTATCTAGAGGGCTTTTAGTTTACTGGTTAATGGCTATTACAGAACCTTATCGACGACTAGGTCTTCTAGTACTGCTACCATTTCCTGTATTTGTATTTCCTGTATTTCCAGCATGACTACCTGTACCCCTTCGTGGTTGAGTATTCTCAGATTCTTGTTCTATATACTCATACCAATCCATTGTACCAAAATTCTTCCCACTCCTCCTAGCAGTTGAACACCATGATGCAATACTATGACTAGCTAAACGTTTAGGACTATATGCATATATTTTGAATATTACTTTACTGAAACCTCTACATTTTCCCACTTCACATGTTTTGAATTCTACTTGGTTCGTTAATACATTTTTATATTGATCTCTATTATCACTTGTATTTTTGTACATTTCTATCATGTATCCTTTTGCATTTTTTACAGGATCCCAAGTGACTATATAAGATTGTTTTGCTTCATCATAACGAATCTGAACATTGGTAACCTGTGATAGTCTGGAACTTGGATATGTAGGATTTGTAGGGTCTGTTGGATCTGTAGGGTCATTTGGATCGTCAGTATCTTTTTTCAAAATACTTGGAGCAAAAAAATGAATCTCTTGGTCATTTGTATAATTAAGATCATCCACAATCTTCAAATTAGCAAATATATTGTTGTTATCTGCTTTTGGGTATGTCCCAGTAATTTTTATATTGATACCTTGATTACCTGGTATTCTTAGTTGAGTTTTATCAACACTTAGGTTAATATCATTGTCTTGTATTATTATAGTTACGTTTCTATAACCTGTACCATTATTGTAGATATTTGTTGTTATAGTAAAGCTTTCATCTTCATAACCTTCAGGAATAGTAATAAGTCCTTGAACCTGAATAGGTCCTGTATCTGCCCTACAAATATTCACATTAGATAACATTAAAACCCCAATCAATACCATCATAAATACTTTTTTCATAAAACTATCTCCTTTTTCTTTAATGTTTGTTTTTTTAAATTATATTTTATTTTCAAATTATTATATCATTTATTTTTAATTTTATCAACAATGTAATTATTGGAATCATTAACATACAATTAAAGCTATATTCACCAAACAAATTATACAACAACAATCCACAAAACTAAGGAAGCATGATTTATAATAAAATAAAAATAGACTCTATTTAGCTTTTTTTACTAAACAGAGTCTATTATAATTATATTAATATTGTTTGTTACTTGATTAATCTTCCTACAAATTTTTCTATTCTACTAATAGCCAATTTCAAATCATTGATACTATAAGCATAAGAACATCTGATGAATCCTTCACCACTGTCACCAAATGCTGTACCTGGTACTACAGCAACTTTTTCTTCCATAAGTAATCTATTAGCGAATTCCTCTGATGTTAAACCTGTTCTTTTAATCGATGGGAACAGATAAAAAGCTCCTAATGGCTCAAAACATTCAAGTCCCATACTTCTGAAACCTTCAATCATTACTTTTCTTCTACCATTATATGCTTTTCTCATTTCTTCTACATCTGAATCACTGTTTTTCACTGCCTCAATAGCTGCATATTGACTTGTAGTAGGCGCACACATAATTCCATATTGATGTATTTTGGTCATAGGTCCTATTATTTCTTTTGGACCTACTGCATAACCCATTCTCCAACCTGTCATGGAATATGCTTTTGAAAATCCGTTTATGACTATTGTTCTATCTTTCATACCATCTAGAGATGCTATAGAAACATGTTTTTCACCATATGTAAGTTCTGCATAGATTTCATCTGATAAAACAATCAAATCATGCTTTATAGCTACTTCAGCTATCTTTTGTAAATCTTCTTTATCCATAATAGCACCTGTTGGGTTATTAGGGAATGATAATACTAATATCTTTGTCTTATCTGTTACATGTTCTTCAACTTCTTCTGGTGTTAATCTAAACTCATTTTCCGCTTTTAATGGTATAGTAACAGGAGTTGCCCCTGCTAAAAAAGCACAAGGCTTATAAGATACAAAGCAAGGTTCTGGAATTAATACTTCATCACCAGGATTGATAAGGGCTCTGAATGCTAGGTCTATTCCTTCGCTACCTCCAACTGTCACCAAAGTTTCTGACTTGTAATCATAGTTTAATCCAAATTTTCTTTTTAGATATTTACATATTTCATCTCTAAGCTCTAACATACCTGAATTGGAAGTGTAAAAAGTCTTTCCTTTTTCTAGAGAATATATTCCTTCTTCCCTAATATTCCAAGGAGTGTCAAAATCAGGTTCACCTACACCTAATGAAATAGCATCTTCCATCTCAGATACTATATCGAAAAATTTTCTAATACCAGATGGTGGAATAACTTTTACTTTTTTTGATAGCTTGTCTTCTAACCTCATGGTGTCACCGCCATTCTTTCATCTTTTTTATTTTCTTCTAATATAATACCATGGTCTTTATATTTTTTAAGTACAAAGTGAGTACCTGTACTTAATACTGATTCAAGAGGTGCTAACTTTTGTCCTACGAATAATGCTACTTCTTTCATTGTTTTTCCTTCTATTATAACTGTTAAATCAAAACCACCTGACATTAGATAAACAGCTGTAACTTCTTTGAATCTATAGATTCTTTCAGCTATTTTATCAAAACCTTGTCCTCTTTGTGGTGTTACTTTTACTTCAATCAATGCTGTTACCTTATGAATATTTGTTTTATCCCAGTTAATTATTGTATGGTAACCACATATAATCTGTTCTTTTTCCAGTTGTGTCAACTCTTTTGCAATATCTTCTTTTGGATTATCTAATATTGTGGCCAGATCATCAACTGTTACCTTGCAATTCTGTTCTAATATACCTAAAATCTCTTGTCTCATATATAGTCCCTCCACTTTCATTTATTTATTAATCTAGGCATTAATAACTTTATACAATTCATCTGTCTTTGGTGGGGTCAATGCTCTTCTGGTATCAGATTGAATAACTATCTTATCTTTTCCTTCTACTATTTTACCTATTACTGAACCAGCAATTCCTGCTTTTTCTAACTTTTCTACCAGCAGTTCCCCATTATATGTAGTAATAATCATACATCCACTAGAAATTAATTTATAAGGATTCAGATTATAATATTCGCATATCTCAATGGTTTCTTGTTTAATAGGAATATCTTCAAGTTTAACTTCTAAACCTACGTTAGAACAAGCGGCGACTTCCCATAAAGCTCCAAACACACCACCTTCTGTTACATCATGCATGGATGTGGCTCCATATTCCACTGCTATTTTTGCTTCTTCTACAACAGATATGTAATCACCTAGCTTCATTGCATTATCAATAAGATCTGAATTAAAATGTTCTCTTAGCTTATCCTCATTATCTTTAGTAATAATTGCAGTACCTTCAAGTCCTGCCCACTTTGTTATAACTATGTCTTGTCCCACTTCTGCTTTTCCTGTTAGGACTAGCTTGTTTTCATGGGCTTTACCAATTCCAGTTACTGAGATAATAGGCTTATTCACTGCATTAGTTACTTCTGTATGACCGCCCATTACCTCAATATTTAATAGATTACATTGATAATTAACATCTTTCATGATTTCTTTCAATTCTTCTTCCATAAAACCTTCTGGAAGAAGTAATGTAAGTAAGATGCCTACAGGTTCAGCACCACTAGAAGCTAAGTCATTGGCTGTTATGTTAACAGCTAGTGAACCAATATCCTTTACTGCACCTGTTATAGGATCAGTGGATACAACACATACTTCATCTTTATCAAATTTTATTGCTGAGCAATCTTCACCAACATTAGGTCTAACAATGACTTCATCTCTATGTGTACTAAGTTGTTTAAATATAGATCTCTTAAGTACTGTCTCCGGTACTTTTCCCAGCTTCATCTTTATCGACTCCTTCGTCTGTAGCTTCTTCATTTTTTTCCATATCTTCTATGTTTTCTGAATCTTCTTGAATCGAAACAGTATCATCTATGGCTTTTTCTAATTCTTCTTCTGAATTATTATCCATCTTATCATCTGAAATACTATTTTCAGTATTCTTTTCTATATCTTCTTCTACATCTTTTTCTATATCTATTTTTATATCTTCTTCTATATCTTCTACAATTTCTTCTTCCATTTCTTCAGTACCTTTTACAGTATCTTCAGTAATTTTTTCATCATCATCTATAGTCTTCAATGTTTCTACTGTTTCTTCTTCCTCTATTACATTAGTCGCTTCCATAGTTTCAACAGGTTCATTTGCTTCAGCTACCTTTTTCTTGCCTACTCTTATTATAGCACCAACTGGCTTATAATAACTGGTATTTACTAATTGTTTATCCGTTAATTTATCATTTACATAAATTAATTTATATAATTTTACTTTATAACCATTTATTGCTTTTCTTTTTGTAACCTTTGCACCTGGTGCCAAGGAACTATCTGTTATATAAGTAGCTTTTGGTGGAGATATCTTTTGAATGATTTCTGATTGGAATTTAATCTTTCTGCTACTATTTCTCTCGTCGTTACCAAATAATCTCATACAGAGTTTACCACCATATACAAAACTTTCAATATATATTGGATAGTTGCTACTGTTTTCAAAAACAAAATCCACATGACTACCTGACATTGTAGCATCTTTGCCTTTTTCTATATAAGATACTGGCATAGAATGATTTTGTCTTTCAATTACTTTCAGTTCTGCCATTAGAACAGCATTATATAGAGTAGTAGCTACTTGGCATATTCCTCCACCAAGACCATCTTTTACTTCGCCTGAAATGATTATAGGGGCTTCTCTATACCCATTTTTTGAACTTATAGGACTTATTGCTACATGGGTAGCAAAGTCTTGACCAGGATATAAAATGGTTCCATTTATTTTATTACACGCAATTCTTAGATTCTGAGTTCTTGCTTTATTATTATTGTGTGCAGTGCTATATTCACCTATTACTTCTTTTATATTGCTATAATATTCTTTGGTGTATTTTGGTTTTGTTACCTCAACAACAAGTTCTAATTCTTGTTTAAAATTGTCAATCGCATTTTTTAGATTGGCTACGTTCGTATCAACATTCAATTTTAAGCCATTAACTTCTTTGTCTATAATAAATTCACTATTTTTTCTATGTATTATAGCATTTTTTGGCTCTATATTAAAGTCATTTTTGATAGAACTAACAAATTCTTTTATTTTCTCTTCATTATATACGTTTTCTACACTATAATCAATTTTATCTTCTTTTAATTTATTAATTTTATTATATCGTTCTTTTAATTTCCCTGTCTTGAATAGATTATAGGCTTTATCTACAATTTCTATATAATTGGATTTGAATTCAAAGTAATTATATGGTTTAGTATATATCTTATCTTCATATGATATTTTTATTTCTTTATCAAATATTTTTTCATCGATAATCACTTTCATTTTGTCTAATGCTTCTTCTTTAGATAAACCACCTATGTCTATCCCCTCAATACTTATTCCTTCGTAGATGACATCTCTTTTTACAACCTTTTCCATATTTTTGTATCTTATAAAAAAATAGCATGCTAAAGCGACAATAACTACTATTATAGTGATTATTGTTACTAGTAACCATTTTCTTTTTTTCTTATTATTCTTTGGTTCCTCCATTAGAGCATCCTCCCTCTATATAAATTCTAACCCTTATTATAATTTATTTTTTCTTTTGTAAAAAAATGATATATTAGTAAATTTTGTGAATGCATAAGTTGTACTTTTTTATCATATCTTTTGGATAAATATCATTACAAATAATAAGTCTATATATACATAACTTAAGATGTATATATAGGCTTACTAGATGCATTAATCATAAAGCTATACGCTAAATAAACCTATTAAGTGATTTACCATATTCTCTGCATTTTTTCTCATTCAATTTACTATAACTACCTGTGGGTTTTGAAATAGAATTCATATAACTATTTACACTCTCTAACTCTTTGGAACTTAACTCGCTATTGTCGATTTCTCCTGCAAATACTGCAGTTTGATTAACTTCTCCTGGAATGATATTAGTAAACGCCTCAATATTCATTTCTCTTTTTGATCTTACTTCATTATCAGAAGAAACTACAAAGACAGATTTTTTCTTGTTTTCCAGCTGGTCTTTATTTCTATTGATAAAACTACTCATTTCTGGAAGAGGTTCGTGTTCATATATAGGTGTTCCCAATATAATATAATCATAATTTAGATTATGAACGTTATTTACATTTAGTACATCTACATTTCCTCTGATCTCTTTTCCAATCCAGTGCGCTATTTTTTCGGTACTCCCATGTTTGGAAGCATATGCAACAAGTACATCAGATGTAACATTACGCATATCAAAACAACTCCTTATTTAATTATATTAATGATTCTACTTATTTTAGTGCTTTTATTTATTTTGTCCAATATAAAATCTAATATACACTTATCCCTCTTAAGTATTTTAACACTAATATAAAAAAAATATTGGAAAATTATGTAATTAAAATCAAACTATTTTTTGTAGAATATACTATAAAACAATTGAATAATATGTTTTATGGGAAATTGAGGGTTTAATTATCAACCTAACAGTCGCGAAAATAGTATAGGGGAATATTTCGTCAGCAAATTAAACGTCCATGTTTAACATTGCTGAGTTCGCCGTCCATGGCTCACTGCTCCATATTCCCCTATACTATTTACGCTCGATATTACTAAATATCATTTATAATAATAAAAAACAGACTCTTGGTAGCTGTTACTGATGTTTACATCAGCAGGCTTAACAGAGTCCATTTATTATTTAATATTTTATTTATTAAGATTAACTAATATGGTATCCCATATTAAGACACTTACTTCACCTCTAGTGACTTTTCTTCTTATATCTCCGTTGTTCTCTTGAGGGATGATACCTATTTCTTTTGCTCTATCAATATAGTTGGTTGGCCATTCTCCTTCAAGATTATCATTTTTACCTAATGCATTAACCAATATGGTTACAACTTCTGCATAACTTATATTATCAAGTGGTCTGAATGTTCCTCCAGTATCTCCTACAATCAACTTTAATTTATAAGCTTTTTGTATATCTGGAACAGCCCAATAATCGGCTTTTACATCACTAAATTGTTTCCCTTCACCTGGTACTTCTTTGTCGCTATAGCCTAATGCTCTTACTAGGAGAGCTGTAACTTCTGATCTTCTAATATTATTATCCAATGCAAGTGTACCATCAGTATAACCTTTTAAAAGTCCAAGTGTATGTAACTGATCCCCTGCATAGTTTTGTCTATCAGTAGCTGCTGATGCAGGAACAGCTGCTATATTTAAAGTTACCAGAATACTTACTAACAATATTACTATCTTCTTATTCACTAATATCCCCCTTACTGTCATTTTAGACTGTTTAATAATTATTTTTCCACCTCTAAGTTACATCATATTCATTTAGGTAACATAATTATAGCATACTTTTCCAATTGGTAGGTTACCAAATCATAACATTTTCATCTCAGTATAATTAAACGATCTTCAACTCATCCATTAGTTCCTTGAATTTTGATGGTTTTAATGATTGAGCTCCATCACATAAAGCGCATTCTGGATTATTGTGTACTTCTATCATAAGACCATCTGCTCCTACTGCGACAGCTCCTTTTGATAAAGGTCTTACCATTTTCCATTTACCAGTTGCATGACTTGGGTCAACAATGATAGGTAGATGGCTTATTTCTTTTATAACAGGTATTGCACTTAGATCAAGAGTATTTCTAGTATATGTTTCAAAAGTACGTATACCTCTTTCACATAAAATTACATCTTCATTTCCCTCTGACATGATATATTCAGCAGCCATTAACCATTCTTCAATAGTAGCACTCAAACCTCTTTTCAATAAAACAGGTTTTCCTAATTTTCCTGCTTTTTTAAGAAGCGCGAAGTTCTGCATATTTCTTGCTCCTATTTGAATTACATCTGAATATTTGGCAACTACATCTATTGTATCTAAACAGATTGCTTCTGTTACAATAGGTAGACCTGTCTCTTCACTTGCCTTCTTTAACAATTTTAATCCATCTTCACCAAGTCCTTGGAAACTATATGGTGAACTTCTAGGTTTGTAAGCCCCTCCACGAAGTAAAGTAGCTCCTGCTCTTTTAACATCTCTGGCAACCTCTATCATTTGTTCCTCAGTCTCAACAGAGCAAGGACCTGCTATGATAGTTAGATTATCTCCACCTACTTTTGTATTCCCAACGGTAATTACTGAGTCTTCTGGATGGAATAGTCTACTTGCCAATTTGAAAGGATGCTGTACTCTCATTACTTTTTCTACATCATCATAAACTTCTATCTGCTCTTTATTTAATTTGCTTGTATCTCCAATCAATCCTAATATACTGTAGTTCTGCCCAATTGTTTCATGGACACCTAATCCCATATCTTCTAACTTTTTAATTAATTTATCAATATTTGCTCTTGGTGTTTTAGCTTTCATTACTATAACCATTTGTTATTCCTCCATTCATATTTATAAAGCTCTTATTTATAAAACAACAGTTGATTTACTTATAATAAATACTTTGCGCATAGTATTCTTAATTAATATATAAAAAAAAGAAGCTCCTAAGAGCTTCTTTAAATTTCATCATTTAAAAATTCGTTATTAGCTTCTTATAATAGTTTTTCTCAAATACATTCAATTTTTTTAATGCAAAATAACCAGCGCTAAAAAAGTAAAAGCCCCAGCTAAAAAAGTAAAAATAATATGAATTTGAGTTTAGGTTCTTATTTAAATCTATCATAATATCACTTCTTATTCTATATTTTATATTTTATAATTTCGTAGTATTGTTTTAAAAATTGTTTTATTAGTTCTTAACTATATAGAATAAAAGGGTAAATGTCAAGTTTTTTTTTATTTTTTTGTTAATTCCTAATAATTGGTAGAGATATAATATTGGTAGGCAACAGTCGCTCCAATAGTATAGGGGAATATTCCGTCAGCCCATTAAACGTCCATGTTTAAAGGGCTGAGTTCGCCGTCCATGGCTCACTGCTCCATATTCCCCTATACTATTTACGCTCGATATTTCAATCATGTTTTCAATATGCCTCAATAATACATGTTAAAAAATCAAACTAAGAACTAGTTATTAATTCTTGGTTTCCGATTGTCTACAAAGTCTATTATTTAACTTTATTGAAAAGATTTATTTAATTATTACGCTAATTGATAGATTTCTGACCATATAATATTCTCCAATAACGGAATAACTATGAAACCGAGCAGTAAAGATTTTATAGGCTAAAATCACTTTTTAACTGTCTAAAGAGTGGTAAATGTAAAGAAAATCATATATAGTGATAATAACGACCTTTACGGCTTGTTGCCATCCCTTATAAACAGCTAGAAGCAACAAACGTAACGAGAGTAATTATCACTATATATGATTTCAATATACCACCGTTGTCTATTTTAGTCCCAAACCAAGAACTTATATTTAATCCTTGGTTTAACTTGACAACTTAACTTTTTAATAATTCTTTTAATATAATACTTTAAAACAAACTCCTTAGAATAAAACTTTATCATCTCTTTTATCTGCTTCACTGTTGATGAATTCTTCGTATTCTAGGATTCCCCCATCAATTAAGTATTTACAATATTCATCAATAATCTTTTTAGCTTCTTCGTCTGATGAAGCGAAGTATGCTCTTTCCCTGTAGTCACGCCATAGATCTCCGTTTAATAGTTCATTGATTTCATCTTTCTTTTCGTAGTTATTTATGAAGTTGCTGGCTCTATAACCTTCTACAATTGTGTCAGGGACGATATCTTTGATGATATGTTCATAAGCTGCATCAGGTATTTCTGATTCACCTGGAGTAAATTCACCCCATTCACTTATATATGGATAGAGCGAGATAAATTCTCTGTATTCTCCTTGAATACCTGTTTCTGTCTTGAGATTACCCTCCTTATTCATATCAATATATTCTTTTTTCATCTTTGGTTTTCCCTCAACCATATCATAATGTACGCCTTCAAGTCCATAAAAAGCTAACAGCTTACCTTCTTTACTATTTAGATAGTTAATAGCTTTTATGGCTGCTTCTGCTATTTTTTCATCTGTATCTGCTGGTATGAACCATGCAGGTGATCCTGCTCTACCTTTTAATGCATTACCGCCAGTTTGTCCTCTGCTGTTTTTGATTGGACCTACTGGAACATATTCCATTTCTGGATGCTCTTTGTATAAAGTGTTTTTATAAAAATCTTTTTGATGGAAATAGTGAACTCCATGTAGAGCATATTTACCGACAGCATGTTTTTCTTTTGCTATAGTATCATTTTGTCTAAAAGCTTCAGGGTCAAATAAGCCTTCAGATACTAATTTTCTCATAAATAATATCTCATCAACAACTAATGGACCTCTTCTATCTACAATAGCTTTATCTGTATCAGGATCTACCCAGAATCCACACATATAACCAGTGTGATATGAACGTGTTAATTGATTATAATCCCATCCATTGTGCCAGTTACCTGCTGGAATCACAGGATTTCCATTAGCATCTTGGAAATCTCCCTCTTTTACTTCTTTCAAGAACTCATATATTTTTTCTGAGTGGTCAAAATCTTCTGGTTTCCAACCTAGATCTTCCATGATGTCCTTACGTACATATACGCAGTATCCCCAGTTTTTGTTGTCTTCTGGTGTAGCAGGTAATTGATACGGGATAACATATGTATGTCCGTCAAATTCCTTGCAGTAAATATCGTTTTCCAGAAAATCTTTGGCACATCCTTTTTCGAATTCCTTGATATTTGGACCGTATTCGTCAAGTAAATCTTCTAGAGGCATTACCATACCTTGACTACTGGCTCTTTTAATTATTGCAGTTTCTCCTCCATTACCGCCCCAATAAGGTGCAGTAACCAAATCATAAGGAACATCCCCTGATGAGAACATCATATTGAGATTCTCTGATTCTGAGGAAGTGGCATATTCAATATCAAGAATTACACCTGTTTCTTCCAAAAGTTTTTTTGCTACTACATTATCATAATGGTCTCTTGGCGCATTACCACTTGAACCATTCCAGCAAGAGAACACTTTAACCACTATTGGCTCCTTATTATTATCAGCTTCATTCTTACTACCATCATCAGTATTGGTTATATTAGTTTCCTTATCTTTGCTACAACCTGTGAAAATTGAAAAAGTCAACATAATTACCATTACTGTACAGAAAAATCTTTTCATATTTCTTTTCATGTGAAAACCTCCCTAAATTATTTTATATATCTATCTAACCATTACAAAATAAAATGCAATGGATAAATACTTAATTACCCTTTTATTGAACCTATCATAATACCTTTGACAAAATATTTTTGCAAAAACGGATAAACACATACTATTGGCAGAGTGATTATCATTAGAAATGCCATTCTCAGGGCTTCTGGCGTTGTCTTAGCACGACTAATATTATAATTCATGTTCTTCGTATCAGTAGCTTGCTCAAAATTGGTTTCACTAAGTATTTTCTGTAATATTGTAGCTGCTGGTTTTAGTTTTTTATCAGATACAAAGAATGCACCTACAAACCAATCATTCCAATGTCCAACTCCATAGAATAATGTTATTGTTGCAATCATAGGAAGAGAAAGGGGCAAATATATCTTCAGGAATATCTTCAATTCCCCACATCCGTCTATAGTGGCAGATTCCCTTAATTCCTCTGGTATGGTCTGGAAATATGTTCGCATAATTATAATATTGAAAAACTGGTATAGGTACGGTAATATGTAAATCCATATGCTGCTTGTCAAACGAAGACTTCTAAGTAATATGAAAAATGGTATTAATCCGCCAGTAAATATTGTTGTAAAGAAAAAGAAGAATGTTATAATCCCTTTTCCAGGCAGATCCTTTCTAGATAGTGCATATCCTGCTAAGGCTGTCAGGAATACGCACAGAAACGTTCCAACAACAGTACGAAATATTGAAACACCGAAGGCATTAAGTATTAATGGATCTTCAAAAGCTTTTATATAATTATCAAGTGTAAAAACTCTAGGCCAGAAGTATAATCCACCCTTAAGTGCATCATATCCATCGTTTAAGGATAGTATCAATATGTAGAAAAAAGGGTAGAAGGTTACAAAACCTAATGCACTAAGAAGTGTATAATTAAGTACCTTAAATACTTTTCCTCCTGTAGATTGTTTCTCAACCATGTAAAATCACTCCAATCATTGTCATATGAAACCTACCAAAGAGATGTATTGGAAACTTTTTTTGCTATACGATTAGTCACAACAATCAATATGAGAGATACAATAGACTGAAACAATCCGACTACAGTAGCATAACTATATTGACCTTGCTGCAAACCAACCTTGACTGAATATGTTTCCAAAACCTCGGATACTGGGATTGTAGGCGGTTGCTGGAATAGAATAATCTGTTCGTATCCTGCTTTTAACAAACCGCTCATGCTCAATATGAACAATATCCCAACTGTAGGCATGATACCCGGTAAAGTGATATGAATCAGCCGTTTCCATTTGCTGGCTCCATCTATAGCAGCAGCTTCATATAACATAGGGTCTATGCTGCTAAGAGCTGCCAGATATATAATTGAATTAAATCCTATATTCTTCCATATATCAGAAGATATAATCACAATATAGAACCATTTTGCAAACCCTAAAAAGAATATTGGTTCTTTACCCATAGCCATTCTTATATCATTGAAAAGTCCTTGATGTGGAGATAAGAATTTGCTGAATATGGTAGCAACAACTACCCATGATACAAAATATGGTAAGTATGTTACCGTCTGGATTACTCGTTTAAACTTATTGATTCTAACTTCATTAAGCATTAATGCTAATATGATCGGTGCTGGAAAACCTAATAGCAGTTTCAAAAAACTGATGACAAATGAATTTCGTATCAATAATTCGAATTGGAAATAAGTAAAAAATTTTCTAACGTATTTTAATCCTACCCAGGGACTCATTAAAATCCCAGTATCAAATCTGAAGTCTTTGAAGGCTAAAGTTACCCCATACATTGGTATGTAACCAAAAACAAAGTAGAATACTATGGCAGGTAACAAAAACAGGTATAATATCTTGTATTTACATATTCTTTTCCATACTGATCTTTTATTACTTTTCACTATTTTTTTTGGTGCCTTTGCTGTCATTGTTTTCATTATCTTCCCCCTAAATTTGCAGGTTCAAGTATAAAAGAGGCTGTCATCAATATAAACCAGCCTCTTTTATAGATTAATTGTTTGTTAGAAGAAACTAGTTCTAAAAGATGATACACTGTTACACTCAGTAGAACCGTTACTATTGGTTCCAATAACTTTCCAATAATAGGTTGTTAATCTGTTTAGTGTTATATTAGATGTATAATTACTCTCATTAATATCTGATATATTTATCTCAGGGCTTACAAAATCATTATTATCATCAACAATAATCTGATAGCTGGAAGCATTCATTGAATCTCCCCAATCAAAATAAGTATTGTTGCGGGATATCCAGCTTGAACCATTAGCTGGAGATAATAAGTCAAAGCTTCCTGGTAATGTTGATGAGCCACTGTCTTTGTATCCCATTACTTGGAACTCATAAATACGTGCAGCTGAATCTCCTCCTGCATCTGTTATATATAATCTTACATAACTTGCAGATGTAAGGGCTATAGCATGATTACTGATTCCTGATGTATTACCCTTCATATCAACTACATCTGTCCAATTAGTTCCATCGTTGCTGACTTGTATTTTATAATCGCTTGTATTGTAGCCTGAGCCTTCTCCTCCTGCTTCAGCATGCTTGACAACAAACTCGCTAAGAACATATTCTGAACCAAGCTCTACTACCAGCCAATGAGGTTCTGATCCTGTTGCACACCATTTAGTACTTACTGTATTATCAACTGCTCCTGATGGTTCTTCTCCTGAAACGAAGGTATCTGCTGTAGCGTTTTTGGAAACAGCTATATTACTTACTGTTATGTCATTAGAAACTACAATCAATTCTTCCTTAGTCTCAACATCTTCTCCCATTTCATTAGTTGCTGTTAAAGTTACATTGTAAATACCTTCAGTAATGTAAGTTACCTGTGGATTCTCTTCACTGCTGCTACTTGGTGAACCTCCTGTAAAATTCCAGGTAATTGACTGGGTAGCTTCTGTAGATTTATTATGAAATGTAACTGTTTCATTAGGCTTAATCAACGTCTTGCTTACTGTAAAATCTGCTACTGGAGTTGGATATGGTGGCCACTGAAACGATACATTAGCCACTTGACCATGATTATAATTCTTATCAAGTGCTATTACTTCTAGAGTTGTCTCAGTTTCATAACCATCACGTCGCAATTCTGACACATAATATGCATTATTAGGTGTAGCCCCAATAAATTCTTTTGTACTATCAGATTTCACTCTATAAACTTCATATACTTCAACATCCCCATCAAGTTTGTTCCATTTTAATCTTGCATCTGCATATAAACCTTCTCTAATGTCATTATTTACAATTGTCAACCCTGAAACTGGTTGAAGTATGCTTGAATCTGTATTTCTTATGGATATTTGCCCTACATTCATTGTGTAGTCTGCTATAGTAGTATCACTATCAAAATTTAATGATATCTTTTCTATTGTTTTACCGGCAAATCCACTTAATGATATTGTTTTTGTTGTCCACTCATTTGGTGTAGATACTCCTGCATCCAGATAAATAAATTGATCCTTATTATCTTCAAAAGAAATACCTACCTGCATATGTGATTCATTCAATGGTGTTTTATAAGTTATGTATAAGTTAGTGTTAGAATCTATTGGAAGATAAGTTTTGTAGAGCTTGAGATGTGTTGCATTATCATGACTTAACACACCACTTACTTTTAATGAACTTCCACCATAATATGCAGTTGTCCAGTCAATACTTGGATATAAAGGAGTACCAGTACTATCTGCAATCCATCTCCATGTAGGCAGAACATCCTGCAAGCTTCTGTTATTCCAATCTCTGTTACGCTTCACTTCTCCATTTACCGCATATATGTGTCCATTACCAGTATTAAAATTAGTTGTAAATGGAAGACTGTCAATTGGTGATTTTGCTATTATGTAATGAGCTATACCTTTCCAATAATCTGATGTGTCATTATTTCTTGGATCCCTGTTTTTTCCTACCCAAAAACGATTTGCCCTAGCATAGAAATCATCTCCATCTGAAGAACTTCTGAATGTCCAGTCAGGTCTATAGATTCCTATGGAAGTCTTAGCTTCCTGACCTTCTGGAAAAACTCCATCCCACTCAACATAGAATTGACCACTTGGTTCATTATAACCATTAGCCTCAGTATAAACTCCTGCATACACATCATACTGACTTCTACCTAGGCTGATAGCCTTATCACGTGATGAAGACATATCATTCCACCAATAGTTTGTAAAAAATCCATTAGTAACTACATGATTTCCGTCTTGGAAAAACATTTCATTATTGCTTGTAAGTGCATTTTCATATTGGATATTTCCATTTTTGCTCATTGAATCATACCAGTGAAGCTCCATTCCTTCTGGCTTATTATCCTGGAAATATTTCATGAACTCCTGCATCTGTTTTGCATCTGCCGAAGTAGCACCTTGAGTTTCTTCATGCATGAACCATCCATCAAATCCATAGTACTGTGCTACCTCAATAAGCTTATCTGCACCAGGGAATACCCCTGCAGGATTTTCTTGTATCATTTCTCTTACCCATTGTAATTGACCACCATAATAATCAGGCTGGAAATTGACACAACCTAAAACTTTAACTCCATTTTTATGAGCTGCATCTATTACGTCTGCACTAGGAGTAACGATTATACCTTCAGAAGCTGAACCACCCCACATGACTAATGAGTCCACATACTGCCAATAGTTGAATGTATACCTATCAAATACATCTGACCCTTGGGATGGATTATCACTTGTACTTGGATTCATAGTAGCCAATATCTGAATCTTTGGCTCTGCCATTGCATTACTATTAACCCCATCTCCAGTAAACCGGTTTTCCAAAGGAATTACTCCTCTATTAAACGCTGAATCCTCATCTGTCTCTGGTGTCCACTCCAGTAATTCATTTGGATACCAATATGATGCATAAGGCTGCTGTGCATTGGCGTTTTGTGTCACCATACAGAATGTCGCAAAAAAAGCTAGAACTAGAAATACTTTTAATTTCTTCATCACCATATCCTCCTTCATTATTCATTCAACATATATAGATTATATAAGTAAAAGACTAATAATCTAATGGATTTTTCTTAGGATACCATTGGACAAATCTCTAAGAAATATAAAATGGCTGTTCTCGTAACGTAAAATATTACGAGACAGCCCCATTCCTATACTCCATAGGAGTATAATTAAATTCTTTTTTGAACACTCTATAAAAGTATTGAAGATCGCTATAACCTACACTCTCGGCTATTTCTTCAACATTGATATTTGTCTCTCTAAGCATTCTGCACGCATACTCCAGCCTCTTCATTGTAATGTATTTAGTACATGTTACTCCTAATTGCTCCTTGAATATAGTAGAAAAATAATTAGGGTTGATTCCATATCTAGCCGCTAGACTTTTTACGTTGATCTTTTCTTCATAATGCATGTCAATGTATTTTGTAATTTCATCAACCAGTTCCCGACAATTTATAGGTGTCTTTTTATTTATTATCAGTCTATTCTCAATGAGTCTATATAGATATATTGAAATATCTTCTAGTCTATTGGCATAGTTCATAATATCATATTGTGATAAATCGTATTGAGTAACCTTCTGTATATCTACACTTGTAGAATATAATGTCTCATATATAGTATTTACTACCTCTGAATATAAGAAGTACAAGTTCCCAGCATTAGATTCTCTGAATCTATCTTTTGAAAATATTTCTTGTAGCAGTACTTCAACATTCTTGATATATCCTCTTTCAATATTTTTCTTTAGTAGCTTCAATTCATTTTTAGGGAACAAGAATTCATTTGATAAGTCAATATGCTCTCCAGTATAGATTTTATTAAGACCATAGATAAGTCTTAAATCAAGAGCTTTCTTGGCTGATTTATAAAGTTCATTATCAATAAGGGTAAGTATAGTACTGATACCTATGGTCTTGGAAATCTGCTCTCCAGATAAACAATCATAGAATAATTTTTTACTTATACTGTCACCAGTCAATTTTAACTTTTCTGCATCTCCCCATATCAGAATCAATATTTGATTCAGTATATCCATGTTATTGAATGCATAATAATTGTCTAAATGAATATTAGTAACCAGATAATCAAATATCTTAGTCTTCACGTCTTCAATGTCATAGTAATTATTTTTGCATTCACCTTTTACATCATAGTTGATATTCAGTATAATCAATTGATATTGGTTACTATTATACATAATAGGATAATTATCTTGTAAGAATTTACTGTCATGCTTTTTTGATTTTAATAAATAGTTCAGTTCATTTTCATAGGTCAATTTCTCATTACGTATCTTTATATTAATATTTTCTTTTGATAAGTTATTGTATTGTCTTTTTTCTTCTATACGAGAAATCACTTTATCAAGAGCTGACATTAGATCTTCATCTGTAGTAGGTTTCAAAAGATAACTCTTCACACCCATATTGATAGCCGCTTCAGCATATCGAAACTCTGAATAACCACTGATAATAATGAACTCTATGTGTTTATTGAATTCTTTTACCTTCTTTATCAATTCTATACCATCCATATCTGGCATACAGATGTCAGTAATGATTATATCAATATCATTGTCTTTTATTATTTCTATGGCTTCAATACCATTTCTAGCATCATGAATCTCTCCAAACGGCAAATCAACTTTTTTAAGTTTATGTACAAGACCTTTACGAATCCATTTTTCATCTTCTACAACTAATAAAGTATACATATCATGCCCCCCATCATAAATAAATCGGCAATTTGTAAATAACCTTAGTTCCTTTACCTATAACACTCTTTATTTCTATTCCATATTCATCTCCACAAGTCATTTTAATTCGCAAGTTCACATTCCTTAAGCCTATGCTCTTTCCTCGAGTTTGGTCTAGATTGAATGACATATCATTAATGAATTCATTTATCTCCGATAACATCTCTTCACTAATTCCAATACCATCATCGGTAACAGTCATCATCAGGTATTTTTTAACCACTTCAGCTTCTATTTTAATTGTACCTTTTTCCCTATTTCTAAAACCATATTTTATAGCATTCTCAACTATAGGCTGTAAAATGAACTTTAGTATCTTATATTTCTTGATTTCCTCACTTACATTAGTTATAATACTATATTTATCATCAAATCTGATATTCTGGATATCAATATAATTCCTAATATGATTTTCTTCTTGATAAAACATAACAAATTCTTCTGAATCCTTATTGAGACTGTATCTGAACATCTCTCCCAACTTTTGACTCATTATAGATATTTCATTACAGTCATAAATTTCAGCAATATAATTGATGGATTCCAATGTATTGTATAGAAAATGTGGATTAATCTGAAATTGTAGTGCAACCAGTTCAGCTTCCCTTTTTTCTATTTTTTCTATATAATTTTCTCTTATGAGTGATTTTATTTTTTCTATTGAACCATTAAAATAATTATCTAGTTCTCCTATTTCATCTTCACCAATAACATTTTCAGTTATTTCAAGGTCTCCTTTTTGAACCTTTAACATCTTTTTGTATAAAACCTGTATTCTGCTTGAAAATTTCTTAGAAAATAATATTGTTATCAAAATGACTAAAAAGGTTACGATGATACCATATATGACTATACTCTTGGTTTCATTTTCTATCACTTCATAAATGGAGGAATAATGGGTTACAAAGAAAACTCTCCAATTATACCGATTTACCTTTTTATAGAAAACTACATCTTTGTTTTGAAGCACTTGTCTATAAGTCAATGTATTGTTTTCTGTATGTAATGAATTGATTGTCTTCAATCCATCTTCTTTGTATTGTAAATCCCCTTCGTAATAGACTAATTTATTTTCATCATCTATTATATACAAACTGTTTTTATAATCATTGTCAGTCTTCTTATTAAGCCCAAACAATTCCCTATCCAATATATCTATTTTCAACAAACCTATGATATTCCATTTTTCACTGGCAATATCGATGATAGGTCTTACGATTGAAACTATGTTATCATCTAACGTTGGCACCTCATAGAAAAAAGTGGTCATTTCCTTACTGTCAACATTCATTTTATTTCCCCAGGGCTCTTCAGATATCATACTTATGTTAGAGACACTATGACCATCTCTAGGAAAATTAGGATCAAGAGAATACAGCATTATATTATAAATACCATTGACCCTCTTGCTTTTATACATTATATCTATATTCTTGGATATCTTTTCGTGTACTTTATTTACATCTTTTTGCTGCCATCTATCTGCTTCTGATAGAATTTTTTGAACTGAATCATTGACAATAATTCCCCAAGTCAGATTTTCATATACGTTCAATTTGAATTGAATACCATCTATGTATTTATTAAATAATTGTTCACTACTCTGAAATAATTGATGCTCTACTTGGTTATGAGTATTTTTATATGATGATATGCTGAATGTAATAATCGGTATCATACCAATAAAAATGATATACCACATTAATTTATAGAATATCTTCATATTTCTTATACTTTGGCTAATTGTTGTATACATTCGTCTTAGCATCATAATCACCATATTATAAATTTTCAATCACTATAATTATAAAATATTCTATTACATTTTTCAACAAAGACTATTTTAATGATTTATTAGAGTATATTGTACTAATAATACATATTATATTAATTAAAACTAAATATATAAACATTTGACTTTATACTAATGTTTCTGTATATTTATTAGTTAATACCCTTTATAAAATTAATATTAATTTAGTTAAGACTAAAATTCAATTATAAATATACCTGAATGGAGTGATTTCATGTCATTATTACGAGTAGGATTTCAAGGTGTTAAAGGCGCTTTTGGGGAAGAAGCATTATATAATTATTTTGGAGAAGAAGTTCATACAATAGCAGTTAAGAATTTTGAAGATATATGTACCTCATTAGAATCTGGAACAATAGAATATGGTGTACTTCCTATTGAAAATTCTTCTACAGGAGCTATTTCCGATGTTTATGATTTAATTAATAAGTATGAATGTCATATCGTTGGAGAAACCCATGTTAAAGTCAACCATAATCTTATGGGAATAAAAGGCTGTAAGATGGAAGATATAGAGGAAGTATATTCTCACCCCCAAGCATTTGAGCAAAGCAAGAATTACTTGAATAATTATAAATGGAAGCTTGTACCCTATTATAATACAGCCAAAAGCGCTGAATACATTATGAAGCAGGGAAATAAAAAAATAGCAGCAATAGGCAGTAAAAAAGCAGCTCAACTGTACAATCTAGACATATTAGCATCAAATATAAATTCTAATAATACCAATACTACACGTTTCATAATATTAGGAAAGAAATTAATGGTTAATGAAGATTGTAATAAAATCAGTGTAGTATTATCTACAGAACATAAAGCGGGAGCTTTGTATCACGTTCTAAAGCATTTTGCAGAAAACAATATCAATATGTTAAAAATAGAGTCCAGACCTAGGGGAAATACTCCTTGGGAGTATAATTTCTATATTGATTTTGAAGGTAATATCAATAATGACATCATTAGAAAAGCTCTTGAGAAGATGTCCAAGGATTGTCATCATTTCAAGATTCTAGGTAATTATAAACAATTCAATTAAAAACTATAAAAAGGGGACTATCGGTTAATACATCTCTCCCATAGTCCCCTGTGTTATTATCAAACGAATTTACGCTATAAATGGAATCAATGCTATTGCAACAGCACTGCCAACCATTATTGCAGTTATTACTATAGCTATTCTTTTCATAAATTTTCTATTTCTGAATATGTTCATCTTGTTCCCTCCATGAATAATAATTTATACCCTTTTTTATTTATATACTAGTTCTTTATATTCATAAACATTGAGTTACTACTAATTATATATTATAATAACACTATTAGTCAAAAGATAAAAGAAGTTATTTTTGACAAAACGAGGTGATATAATGCCAATACCAATTTTTTTATTATCATTCATCATACTAATTATTGTTATCAAATTAAAAATGACCCAAGCTGATAAAACAATAAAGAATACCAGTAAAACTTTTTGGGCAAGAGAAGAAAAGGCAATGTTCACAAGAAAAAAATCCCTTGAAAATCTTGATTATATTTATATTGATAAAAATGAATTACCTATCTTAACTAAAGAAGAGTGTTCTAATGACATAATATATACTCAAAATAAAGTTCTAGAATTATTAGAACATAAAATAGTCAATTTTCACGGCAAAACAAATACCGACCTTAAAATAGAGTACGGTACTGCCAATTTAGATACTCTTATCATGTATGAAGAACATTATACAATGCTTATAAAACATCTATACAAGTGGGGAAAGTTATTATACGAAAACAATCAAATAGACGCCGCCGTTCAGGTTTTAGAGATAGGCGTAAATATCAAAACTGATATCAGTAATCATTACATATTGCTTGGAAAATTATATAAAATAAAAAAAGATACTAAGAGCTTTAATTCCCTATACTCACAAATCAACAATACTGATTTTATGTTGAAGGATAAAATATTAAATGCTCTAAGCTCTTTATAATTTTTGATTATTTAATTCAATTTTTATATTTATTTTGCTCTACCATATGTATTAATAATATTATCTATAGCTCTACTGGCTTCACTTTTAGATAATTCGTCAATCTGCTTATCAAGGACTACATTATGTTTTCTTATTAGTGCAGCCAGATAAGCTTTTTGTTTATATGTAATTGCAGAAGTTTTCTTAGGTTTCCACAAGATTGGTTTTGGAATAAATAATTCCTTATTCCCTTCATAAAAATCCGTTTTAAGCTGATTATATAACTGATATGTAGCATATGCATCATTGAATGCACGATGACCATTTAGATAATCTATTCTATAGTAATCACATAAACAGCCCAATCTCCTGCTAGGCAAATCCTTTAATACCATTCTTGATATGGTCAATGTATCAAGGGCATTTTTTTCAAAAGTCATATTTAATTTTAGTGCATATGTTTTTATAAAGCTGAAATCGAATTTTATATTATGACCAAGTATATCAAATCCTTTACAAAAATCAATAAAATCCGGTAAGACAAAATTGATTGTAGGTTCATCCTTTACTAGTTCGTCAGTAATACCAGTAAGTGATACGATATTGTCAGGAATTGATATTTCTGGGTTTATTAGCTGATTGAATTCATCTACTACATTACCATCAACTATTTTAACTGCTCCAATTTCAGTAATTCTACTATCCATCGGGCTTATACCTGTAGTCTCTATATCAAATGCTACAAAGTTTTTCATAATGACACCTCAGTTCATGGCTAAAATTTATTTAGACTCATTAGTTCCATCAATACATTCTAAAATACTATTTATATCCTCTAAAACCACATGGACCTCTTGTTTAAAGGCATCTAGTAATTGTAAGTGTTTATTATCCTCATTTAAATAGGAATATTCAAGCTCCCTAGATATAATTTCCAGATTATTAGCTCCAAGATTACCACAAACCCCCTTTAAACTATGTGATAAAATTTTCGCTTCTGTATAGTTATTTTCTATGCCTAATGTTACCAGGTCATCATATGCATTAGCATACTTATTCTTAAAGCCTACTAGAATTATTTTATATAATTTTATTGAATTCCCCAATTTCCCCAGAGCACTTTCATAATCAATATTTTCAGCGTTTATATTAATAATACACACTTTTTAAATACCTCTCTTTTTATTAGGTTTACTCATTAAGTAGTGCTCTAATCTTATCAATGAGCATTGAACATGCCACCTCGTTATAACCACCTTCTGGTATAATAATGTCTGCATGTTTTTTACTTGGTTCCACGAATTCCTCATGCATTATCTTTACAGTGTTAAGATATTGGTCAATAACGGAATCGAGGCTTCTTCCTCTTTCCTTTACATCCCTAAGAACCCTTCTGATAATACGTACATCAGCATCTGTATCCACATACACCTTAATATCCAACAAATCCCTTAAGTCCTTGTTCTCAAATATTAAGATACCTTCAATAATAATTACTTTTTTTGGCTCTACTGTAACTGTTTCTTTTTCTCTCGTATGTTTCACAAAACTATAGATAGGACGTTGTATAGATTCACCATTCTTCAACTTGATTAAATCACTTATTAAAATATCCGTATCAAATGCATTAGGGTGATCGTAATTAAGCATTTTTCTCTCATCAAATTCAAGGTGAGCATTTGCCTTGTAATAATAATCATGTGTTAAAGCGACTACTTCGTTACCTAATACAGTTTTTAGTTTATTCACTAGAGTTGTCTTACCTGAACCAGTACCTCCAGCAATGCCAATTATTATTGGTTTTTCCATGTTCATCCTCCCTATCTTACCTTAAAAGCAAGCATGAAATATTTTATTTGATATAACACTAAAATAATATGTCATAACAAAATAATGACAAGTATTAAATTAGCTAATTATTCTTTTTATAACCTACATTATAGTATCATGATTTGAATGTTTTTACAATATCTTAGGGCATATAGGCTAATTTATTCATCAATAACATTAATCATATTCTCAAGTCCTGTTTTACAATAAGGTAGTAAAAAACATCTTTCACATTTTGGACTTCTAGCAGTACATATAGCTCGTCCATGAGCAATTACTTGGGTATTATATCTAATCCAATGCTCTTTTGGCAATATTTCCATCAAATCGAATTCTATCTTAACAGGGTCAGTATACTCAGTGAATCCTAATTTTTTTGATATACGTTTTACATGTGTATCTACAACTATGCTTGGGATATTATAGATATTTCCTCTAATTACATTAGCTGTCTTTCTCCCTACCCCTTGAAGTTTAACTAGTTTCTCTATATCCTTCGGGACTTGTCCATCATGTTGTTCTAATAATGTCCTACAACATCCAATAATGTTCTTAGCTTTATTTCTATAGAAACCAGTTGATCTAATATCTTGTTCCAGTTCACTTATATCTGCTTCAGCAAAATCTTTGACAGATGTGTATTTCCTGAATAAATCTTTAGTTACAATATTAACTCTATCGTCAGTACATTGAGCACTTAATATAGTAGCAATAAGTAATTGCCAAGGGTTTTCATGGTCTAAATAACATTTTATGTCTTTGGGATAATTCTCATCTAATAAGTTAAGAACCTTTTTTATCGTCTTATTATTTGCCATAAAAATTCTTCCTTTCTATTTTCTATTTCCTGGGAAATATTCCCATTTCCTGGGAAATATTGTAAATTAGATTATTACCTGAACATATTTAGCATTATTTCTAAATATATCTCTATTATGATAATCAAATAATACTGCTATTTCCCTGTGTTCTATCGGTTTCGAGAAATCATCCGCCCATTTTATGATGTTAATAGGAAATATTTCCAAATGTGCCATTCTACTAATCTGTTTGGAAGTATAATCTTGATAGTTTGGTAGGAACTTAATAATATTTTCCTCATTCTTATAAAAATCAATTATAGCTTCTTTATGATTATCATTACGTTCTAACCAATACGGAAATTTTTTGACCTTTTCCTGTAAGTACATATCAAATCGAAGAATATGCTTAATATTAACATCGTCTTTTTCTATAATATCATGATAGAATTCTAATAAAATTGTATACAGCTTAATCTTATTATGATTAACTCCATGATAATTGTTCTTCAACCAATACTTTGCTAAAGATTCATATAGGCTGAATGGTGTTTCAAAACTTCTCTCTATATATTTTATAGCAAAATAGAAATTTCCGCTATTATAATATATTTCCACCATCTCTTCTATCATCTTCAACTTCAGAACATCATCGTAAGTCAATTCCTTGGTTCTAAGTACCTCATAAGGTGCTTTATCTTTATACAGGATATCATATCTATCTGCATCCTTTTTCAGTCCTGAACCTTTTAATATTTTCAGAAAGCCTAATTGAAGCTGATGTGGCTTCAAATTATAGACATCATCAAATGACTTACCGAAGGAAATATAGTCTTCCCCAGGAAGCCCTGCTATTAAATCTAGATGTTGATGTATATTATTTCCCTTATTAATTTTACTAACAACATCTGAAAGTTTTTCAAAATTAGTTTTTCTCTTAATATTGCTTATTGTCACTTCATTAGTGGATTGCACTCCAACCTCAAGTTGAAATAGTCCTGGTCTTACTTTAGATAAAAAATCTATAGTCTCATCATCTAATAAGTCTCCTGATATTTCAAAGTGAAAATTGGTATATCCATTGTCATGTTCATGAAGATATTTCCAAATTCCTAGAGCGTGTTTTTTATTACAATTAAAGGTTCTATCAACAAATTTGACTTGTACTACTCTAGCATCAAGAAAACATTGTAATTCTTTCAATACAGTAGGCAAACTTCTAATCCTTACTCCTTTTTCAATAGAGGATAAACAGTATTGACAATTAAAAGGACATCCTCTAGATGATTCATAATAGATTATTTTATTTTCAAATGCCCCAAAACCTTCATCATAGACAAAAGGTAATTGATCCAGTCCAAGAGGCATACGTTGTGTATTTCTATATATTTCATTACCTTCTCTGTATATAATACCATCTATCATATTAATTGTACTTAATCCATCAACATAATGTCTCATAAGCTCATTGAAGGTTTCTTCCCCTTCTCCAACTATTATTACATCTATTTCCTTATATCTTTCCATTAATTCTGTTGAATCATAGGAAACTTCTGGTCCCCCAAGAATAATTGTTGTCTCTGGAGATATCTTTTTATAATCCTTTACCAAGGATTTAACTATTTCTATGTTCCATATATAACAGGAAATAGATAATATATCCGGTTTTTTCTTATATATCTCTTGTAGTATAAAATCGTATAGATTATTGATTGTGAATTCCACTGTTTCAATATTATCTTTATAATCTCTACAATATTTCTCCAAGTATCTTATTGCCAAGTTAGAATGAATAAACTTGGCATTTATCCCAACTAATAATACGTTCATGTATAAAGTCCTTTCCAAACTGATTTGTAATCTTATTATAACGTAAAAGGCTGTCTATAAGACAGCCCAAATATTTATTGTAAAGGCATTTTTATTGTTTTATAATTTTCTCCTTCATGTACAGAGATATACAATACATCACCTACCAAGGAAAAATAGTCAACTTCCTTATCATAAACCTTAGTAGTGTTATCATTTCTAAAGTCATACCTATTGATACCTTCAAAATTATAATATAACTTATCGTTTACAACAATTAAATCACTTATTGCTATTTCCTTGTTAACAACAACTTCCTTTGAACCGCTATCAATATTTCTTTTGATGATTATACCTTTGAAACTATCTTCACCACTTATGCTTAGATAGTATAACTCATTCTTATCAGCATATATGAATTCACTATAAGTATTAGTGAGAGTCTGTTTATCTGAGCCATCCAATTTAACTCTTGCAAGCCTTTTGTTGCTATTTTGATAGTAGAGCCAACCATCAACTATATTCTCTAGATTACTACTATCATCAACTATAACTGTTTGTTCATCACTTATCAGGTTCTTTTTCCATATACACCCATCTGTAGAATCATCTAGAGAATAGTATATATGATCCTTCATAACTTTGAAGGATATATTATATATCTTAGGGTCAATAAAAGTAATTATATTATTGATATTATCAGTTTCCAGATTGATTCTATCTATATAAGTAGTAAAATTAATGTTGATTCCATCTAATCCAGTATAGTATATATATTTCCCTTCTATCTGGAAATCTGTAACCCATTTATCAACAATAAGTTTTATCTCATTAGTATCAACATTATACTTGTAGAGGTAACCCATATAGCCATCCACTTTGTAAACAAAGTATTTCCACTTATCATCAACCTGTTTTTCCATATCAAAGGATACATCAAATTTCAGGTCTTCAAGGTATTTTTCTACAGTATAATAACTTCCACCTTCCGAAGCTACACTCATATAGAACTTACCATCAATTATTTCCATATCAGTATAAGCCATACTAATAATGTCCAAGAATTCTCCTTGTGTATGATTGTTAGAGATTCTATATAATAGATTAGCTCCATTTTTTTCTACGTAATAGATATTTTCATCGTTGGCATATATATCTTTTATAGTATTTTCTGTGATCTTGATGTTTTCGCTTCCATCATTTTTAATTTTATACAGTCTACCGTCATCATCTTCATTTTTATAATATATTATATCTCCAACAATATCATAGGTAGTAGTAAATACATTGATATATCTGCTGTCATTACCTGTACCAGGGTTATATATACCAATTCTCTTCTTGTTATCCAAGAAATAGATAGTGGTCCCTGAACGCTTAATATTATTTACTGGTATATTTGTTATATTAGTAGTAACATTGTTTCTTATATTAAAAGCATGTAACTTATAATTATCATTCATATCAGTATAGTAGATGAAATTATTATATATTATGAATGAACCTACCATCTTATCTATAACTAATTTTTTTTCATTCATATTAATATCAAGACAATATAATTTTTTATCTACTGCATCAGTATAATATACATTTCCGTTGTTGGTGTCAAACATGTTGATAGCTATATCTGATATCTTTTTACCCATATCATCACCAACTACTTCGTAAAGCTTGTAAGAAGATAACTCATCAGCACTATCTAGACTTTCAAAGTTTTTGGAGAAAATCCTGTTATCAACTTTGATATACATCTTATGATGTTGTTCTCCGCCTGTTCCAATAAAAATTTTCTTCTCTGATAAGTCAGTTTTTACTTTCCATATTCTATTTTGACCATAAAAATATAAGTAACAGTCTTTCTCATAAAAGTCATTAAGTGATTCGTCAATAAATATTTTATCGGTCTTACCGTCGTAGCTATTTATTTTGTAGAGATATTCATTCTGATTATAATAGATTACATCATCGACTACAAAAACCTCGCTAACACTTAAATCAAATAATTGTCTTTCATCACTACCATCAAGTGCACAACTATACATTTTATTATCAAAATAGTATATTCTATCATTGCTTACGCTGAAATTAGTGAAATTTCCTTCTAATAGCAGCATAGGATTTTTCCCATCACTATCAATACTGAATAATCCCTGGTCAGTACTATAAAAAACAGTATCCCCATAATATTTTACAGAATAGATTTGGTTTTCTGTAGATACTATTTTAGTTTTTAGGGAACCATCTTTCTGAATTCTATAGATGTTATTTTCAAATATATAGAATATATAATCTTCACTTGTGCAGAAAGCATTTACATCCTCTTCTGAAAGTATTTCTTTGCCTGTACCATCCCAACTAACACGTGCTAATTTTGCTGGAGTATATTTTTCATTAGTATCAATATAATAGATCCAGCTCTCTAGATTCCTTATTCCGTCAAATCTGGCATCAGCTATTTTTGTAAGTCCAGTACCATCTGTCTTCATTCTATATATCTTGTAATTGTCATCAGGATTCCCAAAGTATAACCATTCATTAAAATCAATATCTGAAATTGTACTTTCTAAGTCAGCAGATTTTGTACTTGTTGTATCACTATCCACAATGGTTACTTCTACTTTCTTTTCATTTTTACAGCTTGTTAGAAGAAAGCATATAAAAACCATTAGGATAATTATATATTTGTTTATTCTCAATTTCATTTCCCCCTAAATAATTAGGTTCTTTCAACTAGTTCATTTGCACTATTTTTATATTGTTTCATTGTATCATATAGATTTTACAATAGTATTACTTTTATATTATTATTTTTATCTTTATCAATTTTAACAGTTCTTAAACTATAACTTTAATTAATACTAACATATTTCATGGTATTTTTAAATCTATTCATGAATAATTACTGTAGTTCCATCTGGAACATTTTCATAGAACCACTGGGCATCTTCCTCTCCAAGCCTTACACATCCATGACTTGCAGGTCCACCTAGCTTATCTTGTTCTTCTTCTATTATATTCCAATCTTTATCTCTAGGAATACCGTGAAATAAATATTGTTCTGTAATCCTTACCCAATATTTTGCTCCTTCTTTAAATCTTTCGGAGTAAAACCATAATCCTCTATTTTCTAAATTGAAAGTTCCAAGTAAAGTAGGCTCTTCTTTTGTTCCACCTGAACATATCATTTCTTTTTTTATTTCATTATTTTCTCTTACAATAACTTTATGTCCTTCTTCTTTTAGAGCTACTTCAACCCATAACCCCTCTACTATATCTTCTATAACTTCATCATTGATTACAAATCTAGCTTCTACTTCTTGGGCTACTTCTTTTTTACATCCTCCTGCTATGAATACAAAGACAGTTAAGATAAGAATAAAAAATACATTTCTTAACATAATACAACCTCTAAATATATATTTACCTAATTATATTCATGCATAATAATAATAGAATGTAAAAAACTTGGATTCAATCTATATAAGTCGAATTAAATATATCTATCTATATGAAACTATCTTAGTTCCCTCTAACCTTTTATTTACAACATCCCAATTAATATTCTCAAAGAATACCTTAATATATTCTTTTCTGTCGATACCAAAATCAATCATATAAGCATGTTCATATACATCCAAAACAAGGATTGGTTTACCATTATATACAGTTCCGTCATCATGACTGTCTTGACCTATTATACGAAGTTTTCCATTATATTCTCCTTGGATTAATACTACCCATCCTCTCATACTTAACCCTGTATTAGTAAACATCTCTACAAAATTATCATAAGAACCGAAATCTCTATTTATCATATCCAGTATCTTACCATGTATCTTAGACTTACGCCCTGTTATATTACCAAAATACAGCTGATGGAGGATAATTCCATTCAAAGAATATGATTCACCTTTTTTTAGGCTCCTTAATGTGCTGTATGTTGAGTTAGGATTTTCATAGCTGTCTTTTTGTTTAAGCAGATCATTTATTTCTCCAAATTTATTAATATAACCTACATATAGATCATAATGCTCTTCTAGTTGTTTTTTTGTAATACCATCCACAGTGTTAAAATTAAAAACTTGCGGTTTGTACATTTTATCACCCTTTCAGTCTATTACAATTATTATATGCATGGTATTAATAATATTGTAAGTCCTAGTTTCCTATCACACAAAAAAAAGATACTTACGTATCTTTTAACTGGGTAGGCAGGATTCGAACCTACGCATACTAGAGTCAAAGTCTAGTGCCTTACCGCTTGGCGACTACCCATCATAATATTAATTTTTTGGAACACAAAAGCGCGAGACGGGATTCGAACCCGCGACCCTCGCCTTGGCAAGGCGATGCTCTACCACTGAGCCACTCACGCATAAAAGCGGGTGATGGGAATCGAACCCACGTATCCAGCTTGGAAGGCTGGTGTTCTACCATTGAACTACACCCGCATATTTTATTTTTTTGTTAGTGTTTCGATCAATGCCCAGAGGCGGAATCGAACCACCGACACGAGGATTTTCAGTCCTCTGCTCTACCGACTGAGCTATCTGGGCTGAATCAGCAAAAACAATTTTACCAGATAATAGAGCATTTGTCAATACTTTTTTATTTTAATGCCGGAGACCGGAATCGAACCGGTACGGTCTTTAAGGACCGCAGGATTTTAAGTCCTGTGCGTCTGCCAGTTCCGCCACTCCGGCATAAAGAATAATCTTATGCCTAACAAATAAATATTTACAATGTAAGAATTTGCCTGCTAAGCAAAGTCAAATCTTTAATGGAGGGAGAAGGATTCGAACCTTCGAAGGCGGTGCCAACAGATTTACAGTCTGCCCCCTTTGGCCACTCGGGAACCCCTCCATAAGAACATGATATATAATATCACATTTCTATAAAATGTCAATAGTTTTTAAACATTTTCTCAGCAGTTAAATAATAGTATATTAAACTCTCAAGTTTCCTTAATTGTTTATAAAGTAGAAACCTCAGTTTCACTTTATTTTCCTTAGAAAGGAGGTGATCCAGCCGCACCTTCCGATACGGCTACCTTGTTACGACTTCACCCTAGTCATCGGCTTCACCTTCGACAGCTCTCTCTTTGCAGTTGAGTCACTGGCTTCGGGCGCTTCCAACTCCCATGGTGTGACGGGCGGTGTGTACAAGGCCCGGGAACGTATTCACCGCGACATTCTGATTCGCGATTACTAGCGATTCCAACTTCATGTAGTCGAGTTGCAGACTACAATCCGAACTGGGACGGCTTTTTTGGGATTTGCTCCATGTCACCATTTTGCTTCCCTTTGTCACCGCCATTGTAGCACGTGTGTAGCCCAAATCATAAGGGGCATGATGATTTGACGTCATCCCCACCTTCCTCCGAGTTGTCCCCGGCAGTCTCTCTAGAGTCCCCAACTTAACTTGCTGGCTACTAAAGATAAGGGTTGCGCTCGTTGCGGGACTTAACCCAACATCTCACGACACGAGCTGACGACAACCATGCACCACCTGTCTCTTCTGTCCCGAAGGAAAGTTCCGATTAAGGAACGGTCAGAAGGATGTCAAGATTTGGTAAGGTTCTTCGCGTTGCTTCGAATTAAACCACATGCTCCACCGCTTGTGCGGGCCCCCGTCAATTCCTTTGAGTTTCAATCTTGCGATCGTACTCCCCAGGT